>JBQCFA010000207.1:0-18271 GCA_051959695.1 Rhizobiaceae bacterium | reverse complement strand
GAAAAGCTGGAGATACCGTTCTCCGCTGTACGCGGCTTCTACGATCCGTCGGCCAATTTCGAGCTCGAGTTCGATCCGAAACAGGATGCCGAGGCCGCTGAGGCAGCGCCCGCACCCGCGCCCGCCGAGGTCGAAACCCTCAAGAGTCCGCGCGCCAAGAAACAGGACGCCGAGACCGGGAAGCCGGCGGCCAAGGAAAAGGCCAAGCCCGCCAAGGGTGAAAAGCCCGAGCCCGATGGCGGCAAGGGCGCCGACGTCGTCTCACTTGACGCCTTCCGCAAGAAGTAGCGGAACGGCCATGGCTGAAATCGTCAACCTCAGGGCAGCCCGAAAGCAAAAGACGCGTGCCGGGAGGGAGGCGGAAGCCGCCGGAAACCGCGCGCTCCATGGCCGCACGAAGGCCGAAAAGCAGCGCGATCTTGCGGCGGAAGAGAAGAAACGGACCTTCCTCGAAGGCCATTTCCGCGACAGGCCCGATTCCGAAAAATGAGCGCCGTGCACAAGCGTTCGGTGACGATCCGCGGCCATCGGACGAGCTATTCCCTCGAGGAGCCGTTCCAGCGGGAACTGGAAGAGATCGCGGCCCGGCGCTCGACGCCGCTCGCCATGCTAGTGGCGGAGGTCGACGAGACACGGCCACGCACCACCAATCTCTCATCGGCGTTGAGACTCTATGTCCTCGACGCCGTCAGGAAGGGCTGATCGGCTCTAACGCGCGGCGCCCGTCCCGAATGACATGTTGCCCCTGCGGAAAATGTCGGTGACGCCGGGCAGGTCCTTGAAGCCTCCGGAAGCGTCGGATTGGGAGGAACGCCGGGCTGGCTTGGCGGGCGTACTGGCCGAGGCGGCGCCATCCCCTGCATTCTGGTCGCCGGACTTCGGAGCCGATGGAGGCGGAGCGGGCGGGTTTGCCGGATCGGGCTTCCGGCCGGCGTCGTCATTGCCTTCGGCAGGCTTATCGCTGCCCGAGGATTTGTCGCCGTCCAGCAATTTCTGGATGCGCATTTCGAGCGTCTGATCATCCTGCTTCTGCTTGCTCGCCTTTTCCGCGTCCTCCGCCGCCTTCTTTTTTGCCTCCTCCTCGGCCTTTCGGGCCGCATCGGCAGCTGCTTTCGCCGCCGCTGCCGCCTTCGCATCCTCTGCCGCCTTGGCCGCCGCAGCCGCCTTCTCCCTGGCCTCCTCCGCCGCCTTCGCCTCCGCGGCGGCCTTCGCCTCCGCGTCGGCTTTGGCTTTTGCGTCCTGTTCAGCCTTCTGCCGCGCCGCTTCCGCCTGGCGTGCCGCTTCGGCCTCGGCGGCGGCCTTTGCAGCGGCTTCGGCCGCGGCCTGTTCCCGCGCCTCCTCCTCCAGCCGCTTCCGCGTCGCCTCGCGATCCTCGTAGTAGGCCGCCTCTCGCCGCAGTCGCTGCTTTTCCAGGAGCGCCGCCTGCATCGCCTCGACGCGCGCCTCCTCGCGCTCCAGCGCGCGCTGGGTCAGGAACTGGGCCAGCGGCGCCGTGTTCAGTTTGAACTTCATGTCGCCGAGCGGTCCGGACCCGCTGAAATCAACGTCCGGCTCCGAGCCGACGAGCGCCTCGTCGCCAGGCTTGTACGCGATCTCGCCGCTCGCCGAGGCCGATCCCCTGTTGAAATCGAAGCCGGGCGCGACGGTTACCACCGCGCCTTTGCCTTCCAGCCTGAGCGGCGGGGCGTGCAGCACCCCTTCCGCGACGGTGAAGGCCAGATCCCCCTTTCCAACTGCGAAGGTGCCGCCGGAAACGATCGCCGGCGCGAAGGCCGTCGTCTTGCCGGCGTCGATGTCCTTGCCGACGCGATCGGCCCCGGCCAGGATCGCCGGCAGCGCCTCGGTGTCGATGCCGGGGATAGTCAGATCGCGGAAAAAGGCCGTGCCGGAGCCCGCGAGCGAGGCCACCATGGCGTCGACAGACTTGCCGTTGGCGGTCACCGACGCCGACAGATCGGCTGCTCCGCGAAGCCCGGTGCCAGCGAGCGTTTGCCCGATATCGGCGCCGTCGAGCTTCGCCTGACCCGAGAAAAGCCCCGTTCCGCCGTTGTTGCGCAGATCGAAAAGGCCGGAAAGGTTGCCGCCATCCATCTTCGCGGTGAGGCCGGAGACGTTGAGGCCGTTGACGCCGAGGCTGACCTTCAGCTTCGCGTCATGCACTGCCGCCAAGCGGCCGAACTGCAACGTGCGGGCCGACAGGTCGAGATCGCCGATGAAGGCGGGCTGCGGCTTGGCGCTGAAGGGTGTTTTCGGCCAGCCACCGTCTTTCGTCCGGAGCGCCTGTCCGCCGAAAAGCATGTCGGCGGCAAGCCCGAGGTCGACGCTATCCACCGATAACGCTCCCCTGAGGTCGGGGATTCCATCCTTCAGGCCGGCCTTGAGGCTGCCCGATACGGCGCCGCCGCCGACCGAGCCGCTGACGGAGTCGAACGCCAGCGCGCCGCCGCCGAGGGCGACCCTCGACGCCAGCGTCACAGGCAGACCGAGTTCCATCCCCGGAAGGCCGACCCCGGCGGTGATGAGCCAGGGCTGGATGTCCTTTGCGGCAAGTTTCGCGTCGCCTTTTGCCGAAAGGCCGCCGTCCGCCTGCGCGACGCTGCCATCGAAGGAAGCCTGCAGCCCCTCTCCCGTCACGCTGAGCGATGTCGCCAGGCCCTGCGCGAGCGATCCCTTGGCGGCCAGTGAGACTTCGGCGCGGCCCGCCGCGTCGATCGGCAGCGCCGGCAGGCCGAACAGCGCGTAGATAGACGCGGCCTCGTCATTGGCGAGCGACAGATTGATGGAAACCTGCGCCCCGTTCGGATCGTCGCGACGGCCCTTCCCTGAGGCGGACACCGTAAAGCGGCTGCCGCCTGCATGGCCATGGGCGCTGAGCGCGATCCCCGTGGCGCCGCCCTTGTCGGCGGCGGCGCTGCCGACGAGATCGATCTCTGCGTCCGTCAGGAGCCCGCCATATCCCTTTGCCCTGCGGTCGAGCCCTGCGACCAGCGGGTTCGCGGGATAGCGGTCGGCTAGCAGCGACACCAGGGGCGCCAGGTCGACGGACATGATCGACGCGTCGATGTTGCCGGTCGGAGTGGTCGCGAGGTTCTTGACTTCGCCTGTCGCGCTGATGGTTGCGCCGGCAAGGCCGCTTACGCTCAGCCGGTCGATCTCCAGTTGTCCGCCGGTCAGCCGCAGCCCGGCGTCGACCGACTTCGCCGTCAGCCCCGCCGCCAGCACCGGACCCGCCTTGATGTCGAGGTCGATGTCGTGGTCGGCCAGCCGGGTCTTGCCCTGGTCGCTGACGAAAAGAGAGGCGAAAGCAGCCAGCCCCTCGACGTCGAGCTTGCCGCCGTCAAGCTTGACCGCCATCGACGGATTTGCGTCGGCGGGTTCGTCGTTTTCAAGGCTGCCCTTGAAGCGCGCGTCGCCGAGGATGAGTTGCATATCGTGAAAGACCTGTTTCCGGGGCGAAATGTCCACCTTCGCCTGGAAGCCAGCCGCCGGCAGGCGGCGGATTGCCTCGTCCACGTCATGCGCGACCCAGGCGGCGAAGCCGGAAGGCTGCGCTACCGCCAGCAAGAGCGAACCGGAGAAGCCGAAATCGTCGCCGGTCCGCAGGAAGCCGTCCGCTTCCAGCGTCGTGCGTCCCGGCAGGCTTGCATGGAGCGCGCCCACCTTCCATCCGCCCTCGCCGGGCTCAGCGGAAAGCTTCACGTCGCGGACGGTGGTGTCCCCGGTTACGATAGCCGGAAGGCTGATGTCCACCTTGCCGGCAATGGCCGGCTTCGGCAGCGCCTCGACCGCCCGTTCGAAGGCGGCGATGCGGTCCTGCAGCGTGAGCTTCGAGGGCGTGGCGCCACCCTCGCCGAGCGCCTCGTCGAAACGGACCTGCTGGCCGTGGGCGGTCACACCAAAACTCGGCTTGCTGCCGATATCGAGAAAGGCGTTGCCTTCCGCCGAATAAGGATCGTCGAGCGGACCGGTTTCGAAGCGGAATTTCGTCACCGAAAGCCGCTTGTCGTCGAAGCGGAAATCGCCCGTCACGCGATACGGCGCCGGCGCTTTGGGCTTGAAGGCCCCGTCAGTGGTGGCGTCCGCTTCGTCGGCGGCTTTCTCGTCAGCGACATTGCGGATATCGAGATGGAAATCGCCGGCGTAGAGCGCTGCGCCGTTCTCGATCCCTACATCTCCGTCCGTCTGCAGGGCGACGGGGTAGTCGCGCGGCTCGGCGCGCACGCGGACCCGCAGATGGCCGTTCTCGTCGACAGCGCCCGTCGAAAGCGAGACGGTCACGGGTTCGCCGTCCGCCTGCAGCGTCCCTTCCATGCGCCAGGGCCCGGCAAGCGACTTGGCCGAGATGTCGGCGTCGATATCCGAGAGGACATAGGTGCGGTCCGCCGCCGCGTGACGGACCGTTATCTCGCCGTCGCTGACGGCGACCTTTTCCAGCGTCACCTGTCGCGGGTCGAACAGAGCCTTGGCGCGCGAGGCAAGGTCGATCGCGCCATCCTCACCGATCGAAACGGTGAGATGCGGATGTTCAAGACGCATGTCGAAGATCAGGACCTCGCCGCGCAGGAAAGGCGCCAGTTCGGCGTCCATGGAAAATTTGTCGACCGTCATCGCCGGTTCGGAAGGGTTGGCGCCGGCAACGCGAACGTCGGAGAACGTCACCGACGGAAACGGCAGGAGGCGCGCCTTGGCCGAACCCTCGACGGTGACCTGGCGTCCGAGGATGCGGCTCGCCTCGCGTTCGAAATCGGCCCGGTACGACGTCCAGTCGACGAAATAAGGCCCCACCAACGCCACGGTCAGCGCCAGCACGACGAGGCCGCCGATCAGGACGAAAAGCCGAGCCAGTTTCCTTCTCCGGTTATGATGGGCTCCCGCGATCGACGCCTATCGCCCGCCGCGGCGCCATTTCAGTCTATTCCAATTAGCGTGTCGATAAAGTGGCGGCAAACGCTTGAAGCCGCTGTCCAATGTTCATTTCCGCCGCTGTCGCGGAACTGGGGCGGCGCAACAGGAAGGAACTACCGCGCGCTGGCCGGGTTGCCTTAGACAGAGAGGTGAACGGATGTTTCCATTCTGGCTACATGCAATTTCCATCGCCGCGCTTCTTTTCGGCCTTGCCTGTTTTCTGTGGCTGCTGGCGGACGTGATTCGTCACCCCCAGCACATGGCAATCATGAACGTTGTCTGGCCGGTGACCGCGCTCTTCGGCGGCATCCTCGTCGTCTGGGGTTACTTCCGCTACGGGCGGCTGAACACGCACGAGGCCATGCAGGAGAAAAAACAGCGGGGCGAAGAGGAACGCGGAATGGCCGAAGCGCCGTTCGCAGTCGCCGTCGGCAAGGGCGCGCTTCACTGCGGAAGCGGTTGCGCGATCGGAGATATCCTGGCGGAATGGTTGGCGTTTCTGGCGCCGACCGTGGCTGTCTGGTTCGGCTGGCACTGGCTGTTCGCAGAGAAGATGTTCGCCGTATGGATCCTCGATTTCATCCTGGCCTTCCTGCTCGGAATCGTTTTCCAGTATTTCGCCATCGTGCCGATGCGCGGCCTCTCGCCGGGCAAGGGCATTTACGAAGCCGTCAAGGCTGATGCCCTCTCGCTCATGGCGTGGCAGGTCGGCATGTACGGCTTCATGGCCTTTGCCCAGTTCTACCTCTACCGCCGCCTTCTCGGCGTCCGGGCCGAGGCGGATACTCCTGAGTTCTGGTTCGCCATGCAGCTCGCCATGATCGCCGGCTTCGTCACCGCCTATCCCGTCAACTGGTGGCTGATCCGCGCCGGCATCAAGGAGAGGATGTGAGAGCGGAAAATCGGCGCGAGTGTCGGCTTCTGTCGATCCCGAACGTCCTCGGACTACCGGACTTCCGGAACGGACAGAAGGAGACAGACCATGCAACCGAACGAGATCGTATCGCAGGACGAATGGTTTCGTGCCCATCAGACGCATCTGGCGCGTGAAAAAGCCTTCACGCGCGAACGCGACCGGCTTTCTGAGGAGCGCCGCCGCCTGCCCTGGATGAAGGTCGGCAAGGAATATCTCTTCGACACCACCGCTGGCCGCAAGTCGCTGTCCGACCTGTTCAAGGGCCGCAGCCAGCTGCTCGTCTATCATTTCATGTTCGGCCCCGGCGCCGACTACCGTTGCGAGGGTTGTTCGTTCCTGTGCGACCACATCGACGGCGCCGACCAGCATCTGAGGCATCACGACGTATCGCTTGTCGTCGCGTCGCGCGCGCCGCTCGCGGAGTTCCTCCCCTATAAGGAGCGGATGGGATGGAAATTCGACTGGGTGTCGTCGGAGCCGAGCGACTTCAACTTCGATTTCCAGGTGTCCTTCTCCGAAACCCAGGTCGCCTCCGGGCATCTCGTCTACAATTTCCGTGAATTCGAGGTCGGACCGGATTTCGTCTCGAGAGACTGGCCCGGCATCACCGCCTTCTACAAGGACGCGGACGGCGCGATCTACTGCACCTTCGCGGCCCGCGCCCGGGGCGGCGACATCCTCATCGGCGCCTACAACTGGCTCGACATGGCGCCACTCGGGCGCAACGAGACAGAAGGCATGCGATGGGTGCGCCGCCATGATGAATACGAAGAGCAGCCTGCCGCCGGCGGCTGCTGCCACGGATAAGCGCTGCCTGAAACCCGGAACGGCATCGTTATGTCAGTGCCGACGGCTGGGCAGTATCTTGCCCGGGTTCATGATGTTGTCGGGGTCGAGCGACTTCTTGATCGTCCGCATGACATCGACGGCCGCCCCAAGCTCCCGTTCCAGGAAAGCCATCTTGCCCTGGCCGACGCCGTGCTCGCCCGTGCAGGTGCCGTCCATGGCGATGGCGCGCATGTTGAGCCGGGCGATGAAGGCCTCGGCGGCCTCGACCTCCTTAGGGTCCTTGGCGTCGAGAAGCAGCGCGACGTGGAAATTGCCGTCGCCGACATGGCCGACGATCGGCGCTATGAGCCCGTTCTCGGCTATGTCGATCTCGGTCGCGGCGATGCATTCGGCGAGCCTGGAGATCGGCACGCAGACGTCGGTCGAAATGCCCTGCGCGCCTGGCCTCAGCGTCATCGACGCCCAGTAGGCGTCGTGCCGCGCCTTCCAGAGCTTCGCCCGCTCCTCCGCGTTGGTGGTCCACAGGAACGGTCCGCCGCCATACTCGGTGGCGATCTCGCCGAACAGTTCCGCCTGTTCCTTCACGCCGGCGTCGCTGCCGTGGAATTCGAGGAAGAGGCCTGGGCTTTCGGGATAGTCGAGCTTCGAGTAGTTGATCATGCCGCGCATCATGAGCTGGTTGACGAGCTCGATGCGGGCGACCGGAATGCCCATCTGGATCGTTGCGATGACCGCTTCGCAAGCCGCCTCCACCGAGGGAAACGGACAGACGCCTCCCGAGATTGCCTGCGGGATTCCGTGCAGCTTCAGGGTAAGCTCCGTGATGACGCCGAGCGTGCCCTCCGCCCCGATGAAAAGACGTGTAAGGTCGTAGCCGGCCGACGACTTCTTCGCCCTTTTGGCCGTCGTCACCACCTTGCCGTCGGCCATGACGACGGTCAGCGCCATCACATTGTCGCGCATTGTGCCGTAGCGCACGGCATTGGTTCCGGAAGCGCGGGTCGAGGCCATGCCGCCGAGGCTCGCATTGGCGCCTGGATCGATGGGAAAGAAAAGGCCGGTGTCGCGCAGGTGCTCGTTGAGCGCCTCGCGCGTGATGCCGGGCTGGACGATGCAGTCGAGATCCTCCGCGTCGACGCGGATGACTCGGTTCATGTTCGCCATGTCAAGCGAGACGCCGCCGCCGGGCGCGTTGACATGCCCTTCCAGCGACGTGCCCACGCCGAACGGTATGACAGGCACCTTGTGTTCCGCGCAGACCCTGACGATCTCCGCCACTTCCTCGGTGCTTTCCGGGAAGATGACCGCATCGGGCGCCTGATTGGGGATGTAGGTCGTCGTATGCGCGTGCTGTTCGCGAATCGACTGGCCGGTCTGCATCCGCGCGCCAAAGCGCTGCTTCAATATGCCGAGCGCGACTTCTATGCCGGCGGCGTTGCGTTCGACCCGCTCGAGGTCGGCGAGTGCCATGGTATGTCCTCCGTCATGGACCGGTTGCGGTCCCGGTACAGCCTGATCTAAGGGTATTCGGATAATCCACGGTGCTTGTCCAGCCGTGCTTTCGCGCCTCGTCCCCCGATCTCGGAGACCGACCTTATGACGATCCCCGCCCCCTTCGTCTCCAGCGTGATGGAAATCCAGAAGGACTGGATCGACTATAACGGCCATCTCAACATGGCCTTCTACAATGTCCTGTTCGACCGCTGCAGCGACGAGGCCTTCGACCTGCTGGGCATGGGGCCCGGCTATGCCAGGGATCGCCGCCTCACCAGCTACACCGCCGAGGTCCACATCTGCTACGTCCGCGAACTCCATCTCGACCACAAGGTCCAGGCGACACTGCAGATCCTCGACCATGACGAAAAGCGCATCCGCTTTTATCAAGAACTCCGGCATGTGGACGGCTGGCTGGCCGCGACTTCGGAAAACCTGATCCTTCACGTGGACATGTCCGGGCCGAAGGTCGTCCCCTTCCCCTCCGACATCATGGCGAAGGTCGAGGCCATGGCAAAGGCGCATGCGCTGCTGCCGGCCCCGGAACGCGCCGGCCGCTCCATCGCGATCCGTCGAAAATAGCGGCGGCCAATCCCTAGTACCCCGATCCCGTCATCCACGCCGCAAGCAGCGCGAGAACGAGAGCGGGCGGCATGACCACTGCTCCTGTCTTGAGGAAGGCGAAGCCGCCAACCGATATGCCCTCGCGCCTCAGCGCCGCGAGCCACAGGATGGTCGCCAGCGACCCTGTGACCGAAAGGTTCGGCCCGAGGTCGACGGCAATGAGCACGAAACGGCGGACCATCTCGGGAAACTCGGCGCTCTGGAAGACGGTCGCGGCGACGAGGCCGGCCGGAAGGTTGTTGACCAGGTTGACGGCGAGCGCCATGCCGCCGGCGAAAGCGAAGGCGGTGCCGGCGGCCGAGCTTTCAGCAGCCGAGTGCAGGAGAGAGCCGAGCGCCGGAATGGACCCCGTCCGCTCGAGGCCCTCGACCAGTACGAAGAGTCCCGCGACCAGCGGAAGCACGCCCCAGGAGATGCCCCTGACGACCTTGAGCGGCGAGGCTCGTTCGGCAACCAGCGTGACGACCGCGGTGGCGATGCCCATGATCGCCGTTGGCAGGCCGAGCTGGTAGCCATAGGTCGACGCGGCCATCAGGACGATGGCGGTCGCCACGATGCCAATGCCGGCTACCCTGCCGCTGAAGGAAAGCTCCGGCATCGCCACCTGCCGCACCACCTGATGGCGGAGCCGATGCCTTTGCGACCAGCGCAGGACGGCGTAGGTGGCGACGATCGCCGCGAAGGACGGCAAAGCGAAGAGCGGCAGCCAGTCGAACAGCGGCGGCATGTGCGAGGCGTAGACGACGAGGTTCGCCGGGTTCGAGATCGGCAGGACGAAGGACGCGGCGTTGGCGATGAAGGCGCAGATCAGCAGATAGGGCAGCGGCTCGCTGACCCGCGCGGCCCGTATGGCGGCCGCCACCGCCGGGGTCAGCACCACCGCCGTCGCGTCGTTGGAAAGGAAGACCGTGACCACGATGCCGACGCCATAGACCAGCGTGAAGAGGCGACCGGGCGAGCCTCTGGCGAGCCTGGTCGCCAGCGCCGCCAGCCAGTCGAACAGGCCCGATTCGCGCGCCACCTCCGACAGGAGCATCATCCCGACGAGGAAGAGGTACACGTCGAGACCCGCGAGGACGCCGCGCCACGCCCCGGAGGGCGGGAGAAAGCCCAGCGCGACGAGGAGGACGGCTCCTGCGACGGCCCATATGGCTTCCGGCCAGCCGCATGGCCGAAACACGATGCCGGCCGCCGCGAGCGCGGCGATGGCGCCGGTGCCCGCCTGCACCGGATCAAGGCTCATGCCGCGGCCTTTGGCGCGAGATCGGCAAGGGTCTTCCCGGCGTCGGGGCGCGCCGCGCATGCCGGCCGCACGAACGCTCCGAAGCCGGCCCACAAGGCGACGGAACCGAGAGCGAAGCAGCCGAGGATGGTAAAGGCAGTCGGATAGCCGAACCATTGCGCCAGCCAGCCGCCGATCGCCGGGCTGAGCGAGGCACCTACGCCTTGAACAGTCATCACTGCCCCCTGCCCCACATTGACGCGGCCGGTACCGTCGAGGATGCGCGCCACGAATCCCGGCACCGCGACGCTCTGCAGCCCGGCGCCTATTCCGTCCAGCATCTGGACCGGATAGACGCCCCAATATCCGATGACATGCGCGGCCACCAGTCCTCGCACGGGAAGCGCCGCGAAAGAAATCAGGAGCAATAGCCAGTACCCCTGCTTCTCCGCCGTCCACATTCCCAAAAGGGAAGCGACGATCATGACGCCTTGCGCCACCACGACCGTTGTAGCGACGAAGGCGGCCGCGTCCACGTGCGCCTTGTCCACGACCGCGAGCCCGTAGAGCGGAAGCATGGCCCCGTTGCCGAGATGGAAACAGGCAAGGGCCGCCGCAAGCACGAGGAGCGGCTTGCATTCGACAAGCACGGCAAAGCCGCTTGCCCTGGCGCCGCCGTCGTCATCCTCCTTCATGCCACGCGCGGCGGCATCGTCGATGGCCCCGGCCGGAATCATCAGGACGGAAAGAATCGACAGCACGCCGAACAGCGCCGCCAGCAACACGACCGCAGTGAAGCCGTAGAGCCAGCCGAGCAGGCCGGAAAGCGCCGCGCCTACCATGTTGCCGGCATGGTTCAAGGCCTGGTTCGTGCCGTTCTGCCGGTTGAATCCTTCCTGCCGTACGATGCCGAGCGTCATGCCGGCTACCGCGGGCCCGATCGCGGCGCCAGCTATGGCCGTCGTGACCTGGGATGCCACCACCACCCAGAAATGCTGGGAAAGCAGGATGATGGCCGAAGCCGCCACCGTGCAGATGCCGGGGATGATGACGAAAAGACGCTTGCGGTCGGTCGAATCCACCAGAGCGCCGGCCGGCGTGGTCATGATCATGCCGGCGACGCCGCCGATCGTCATGACGGAGCCGATCAGTCCACTCTGCCAGCCATGCGCAAGCAGGAACACGCCGAGGAACGGCCCGATCCCTGCCTGCATGTCGGCCATGAAGAAATTGAGCGCCAAGAGCGCCTTGCGCGCATGTGGCGCCAGATCTCCATCCTGCCCGGTCATGAGGTTCCAATAAAGAGGCCGCTTCAACTGAAGCGGCAGTGCCAGCGCTCGATCAGCGCATAAACGCGGAACCGGGCATTTTGTTCGGGCCGGCGGTCATGGACTTTAGGCGCAACTCATGAAGACCTGGATCAAATCGCGCCGGAGAAATCGCGCGGTGGCTCGGCAGTGCCGCCGCGCGATGCAGATCGCGAAAGCCGCGTCTTGCCGTCAGCGCCAGACGTAGTGGCAGCGGCGCACCGGAACCCGATGCACGTGCCGGTGATGATGGCGCCAGTAGGTCCGCAGGACATAGTGGGTTCGGCAGACCTTCACGCGATGGCGGTGATGATAGGAATGATGATGCCCGTGATGCATTGGACGGGCGTCGGCAGCACCTGTAGCCGCGAATGCCAAGCCGCCGAACACCAGCGTCAGTACAAAGGCCAGTCTCTTCAGGTTCATGATCCGCTCCTTTAGCAACGAAAGCCCTTCGCAACCCAGCCTACCAAAATCGGCGTGCTTAGACATCCATCATCGGCCGGATGCATGATCGATGTTTTCGACAGTAGTAAAGAACTCCTTCCCAGGTCGTGGACACTTCCCCCGCCTTCATGGCTTTTGCCGGCGGCGATCCATGCCTATCCTTCGCCATTGTACCAGGCCGAAAGAGCTCCCGGGCACGCGACGCGACGGCGTTTACGAATCGTAAACCTTAACGGAATTCGTAAGTTGGTAATTTTTCCGTCACGGTTGAACCGCCGTCCATGGTCGCTCTTATGAGCACCGGCACGACTCATGAACCGAGTCGCGGGGGGCCAAAGAAACGGAGAACGCGATGAATATCGACATCGAAAGACTGTCGAAACGGCTCGCGAACGACAAGAACCTAAGTGACTACGATTTCTGGCGCGCCACCAAGACGATCAATCAGGCGCTATACATGATCGAAAGGTACGATTTGCCCATCCCCATCGACGTTCTTCGGGCCCGCAATATCATCTGGCAGGCAAGAAAAAAAAGAAAGCACTCTGTTCGGAAGAATTGAGCCTCTTTCCTGTCTCCCCGGATCGGGGCCAGTCCCCGGCCGGGGCAGGCCGAAGCCCCGTGGCCGCGGACTACGGCGGGACGGCACAGGCGCGGCCCTCAACTTCCGGCTGCGCCTTCGAAACGTTAACCAAGACACCTCACGACAGGTACTGATGCGGTAAGGAGACCGTCTTCACCCGGCGAGATTGCCGGACCTCTCCTCGTGGCGCGCCGCGGACGTATCGTTGCCAAAGGCGTGGTTCGCCCCCTCATGGACAAATGGCTTTTTGGCGAGCGCCTGTCGGGCCCGCTGGAGCCAAGCGGAAATCGTGCCGAAGAAAAGTCCAAATCCCGGTTGCACTTGGCTGTGGTAAAGGTATGCGTCGGGTCTATACTTGTGGCGTTCCGGAGGCTCCGGGCCCGACGGTGCATGCCGACGCGTTTTGCTTGATTGGCAAGGAGGACTGAAAAATGCTCGTTTCCAAAACCACGTTGGCCGGAATTGCGGCCCTGGCCGGCGCGGGTTTCCTGGCGCTGCCTCTTTCGGCCCATGCGGCGGCCAGCAGCGCCACCAAGGAGTGCAGTGCGCAATACCAGGCGGCGAAGAAAGCCGGCACGCTGAACGGCCAGAAATGGCCGCAATTCTATTCGGACTGCGCCGCCAAGATGAAGACGGACGACTCTTCGGCGGAAGATACTTCCGCGAAATCGAAGAAAAAGTCCGATGACACCAAGGAAGCCAAAGCGCCCAAGGACAGCAAGGCCGCGAAGGAAACCAAGTCCGCGGCAAGCCACCAGACCACGCAGCAGATATGCAGCGAGCAATACCAAGCGGCGAAATCCGCCAACACGCTCGGCGGCAAGAAGTGGTCGCAGTTCTATTCGGACTGCGCTGCGGATATCAGGAACGACAAGTCCGACGCCGCTGAGACGCCGGAAGAGCCGAAGGCGGAAAAGGCGGCGATGACGAAGTCCGCCGTCCCTTCCGTCGACAAGAACGGCAAGCCGCTGACGCCAGGCCAGATCGCCTTCCGCCAGCGTATCCATGAGTGCAGCGTCGAATGGCAGCGCGACAAGGCCGCAAACCGGCTGAAAGGCCAGAAGTGGCCGCAATACTGGAGCGCCTGCAACACACGGCTCAAGAAGGACGACTGATCCTATGGCCGTCACGGCTCAGGATATCGTCGACCAGGTCGCCACGCGCCTCGGTCTCGATCAGGCGGCGGCCGAGAACGCGGTCGGCACCATCCTGTCGGTTATCGACCACGAGGCCGAAGGCACCAGCGTCGATTCGCTGTTCGACAAGATCCCGGGCGCCCGGGATCTCGCCCAGCGCTATGACGTCATGGCCCCCGACCCTAAGGCCGGCGGTGGCGGCTTGATGGACATGCTCGGCTCGGCGCTCGGCGAGAAGGCAGGCGCGCTGCTTCACGGCATTTCGCGCCTGAAGGCCTCCGGCCTCTCGATAGAACAGGTCGAGCAGGCCGGCCAGCAGTTCTTCCGGCAGGCTGAGGCCGCCGCCGGTCCCGACCTCATGAAGGAAATCAAGGACCAGGTCCCCGGCATGGCAAGCCGTCTCGGGGCCTGACGCGTGGCAACCCGGCCCGGCGACGAGCCGGGCCGCCTTTGTCAGGCGTCCCTCGCGGATTTCTTTTCCATAAAGCGCCTTCACGGTAAAACGCCCTCACTTGTGGTTCGCTTCTGTCGGCCCTATTTGTTCAATGCCCGTTGAACAAATGCTTTCCAGCGCAGGACCATAGCGAAATGCCCACCCTTTTCGATCCCATCACCATCGGCGATCTCGTCCTTCCCAACCGCATCCTCATGGCGCCGTTGACGCGCAACCGCTCGACCATGCCGGGCCGTGTGCCGAACGGGCTCATGAAGGAATACTATGTGCAGCGCGCCTCGGCTGGCGCCATCCTCACCGAGGCGACATCCGTCATGCCCGAGGGCGTGGGCTATCCGGCCACACCCGGCATCTGGTCTGAGGACCAGGTCGCCGGCTGGCGAGACATCACCGATGCCGTTCACAGGGCTGGCGGCCGCATCCTGATGCAGCTCTGGCATGTCGGCCGCGTTTCCGATCCCGTCTATCACGACGGCAGGTCGCCCGTCGCCCCCAGCGCCATCGCGCCGCGGGGCCATGTCAGCCTCCTGCGCCCCTTCCGCGACTATGCGGTGCCGCGTGCACTGGAGACGGAGGAAGTCGAAGGCGTGGTCGAAGCTTTCCGCAAGGGGGCTGAGAACGCGAAGCGCGCCGGCTTCGACGGCGTCGAGATTCATGGCGCCAACGGCTACCTGCTCGACCAGTTCCTGCAGGACGGCACCAACAAGCGCACCGACCGCTATGGCGGTCCTGTCGAGAACCGCGCGCGACTCATGCTCGAAGTGACGGACGCCGTCGTCTCCGTCTGGGGTCCCGGCCGCGTCGGCATGCACCTGGCACCACGCGCGGATTCACATGACATGGGCGACGGCGACCTGCCGGCGACCTTCGGCTATGTGGCACGCGAACTCGGCAAGCGCCGGATAGCCTTCATCATGGCGCGTGAATCGCAGGCCGATCCGCGCCTCGGTCCGTCGCTCAAGGCGGCATTCGGGGGCGTCTATGTCGCCAACGAGGGCCTCGACGCGGAAACGGGCGAGCGCCTTCTCTCGCGCGGTGAGGCCGACGCGGTTGCCTTCGGCAAGCTCTTCATCGCCAACCCGGACCTGGTCGAGCGAATCCGTCTCGGCGCGCCGCTGAATCCATGGCGGAAGGAGACTTTCTACGAAGGCGGAACCGAGGGCTACACCGACTACCCGGCTCTCGCCAAGGCGGCCGAATAGGAATCCGCGCCGACGCACGTGCTTGCGCCTTCCCTCGCCTTCGTCTACCGACGCGCGCGAAAGGTAGGCCATGTCCGATTTCGTCAGCGAAACGGTGCTGAAGCGCGACGTCTTCTCGGAGACGCACAAGGGACATCTCGCCGGCGATCCGGCGACGCCCGTGATCCGTCGCGTCGTCTCGGCCGCACCCTGGTGGTCGCGGCCGCTGGCCTGGGTGCTCGCCCGGCGCGAGATCGCCGCGCTCCGTGCGGTCAAGGGAACGGTCGGCGCCCCCCAGCTCATCTCGACGGACCGCGACGGCCTGATCCGTTCCTGGAGCGAGGGCGCGCCGCTGCATCTGGCGCGGCCGGCCGACCCCGTCTGGTATCGCGACGCGGAGTGGCTGCTGCGCCGGCTGCGCCGCGCCGGCATCACCCACAACGATCTCGCCAAGCCGCAGAACTGGCTGATGACGCCGAACGGCCACGCCGCGATCATCGATTTCCAGCTTGCCTCGCGGCACCGGCGCCGAGGCGCGCTCTACCGCTTGATGGCCTATGAGGATTTCCGCCACCTCCTGAAGCAGAAGCGCGCCTTCGCTCCGCATCTGATGACGCCGACGGCCAGGCGCATCCTGGCACGCCGGTCGTTTCCCTCGCGGCTATGGATGGCGTCCGGAAAGAAACTCTACAATCTCGTCACCAAGGGCCTGTTCAAGTGGTCGGACGGCGAAGGCACTGGCGACCGCATCGACCGCGAGGGATCGGCGATCGTGGCGGCACTGAAACGCCGGCCGGGCGTCGGCGAAGTGGTGCTGACGCTCTATCCTCTGCCGAAGAAGGGTGTCGGCATCTATGCCTTCGCCGAAATCGACGGAGCGCACAGCGCCGATCTCAAGGGCCACGCCGCCACCGCCGATCTCGTTCAGCCGGTCGCGGCGCTTCCCCGCGCGCCGGACGGACGCCCGCGGCTCGATATCCTGAGCCTGATCGCCATGAACCAGATGACGGAGCTCGACGCGGTGCTCTCCGGAGATCCGGAGCTCGCCAGGATCGTCGCGCCGATCGCGGCGGAGCGTCTCAACTTCACCGACCGGCGCATCTCGCGCATGGAAAGGAAGCCGGGCGCCTGAGCATATCCGACCGGCTGCGACCGGATGCCGGCAGCACACAGGCGCCATCGATTTGCTTCCAGGCTGCCATATTAAATCCTTGATATTGCTGTCATCGTAGCCAATGACGCATATCGAATCACCGCCGACGGCCGAACACGATCTGGAAGCCGTTCTCCTCGAGCTTGCCTTCGAGTTCGTCGATTTCACCGCATCCGGTTTTGAGACGGCCGTGCAGGCGGCAGCCAGCCAGGTCGATGCCGAGGTGCTGTTCAATGTCCGCTTCGACCATCCGCGCTACCAGCGGGCGGCCGCGGTCAGAAGCCGGCCGCAGGACAAGATCTGCCTCGTCCTGTTCGAACGTTCGGGCCATCGGGTTCGCGTGATCCCGATAGCGCCGGACCATGCGTCGACCATCGAGGAGGTCAGGATGTGGGCTGCCCAGCCCTTGCACCTCCAGGCCGACGCGGAGAACCAGGACCGGCTGAAGCACCTCCTCTTCGTCGCCTGTGCGCCGCTGCGCCGCGCAAGCTGACGGCAGGCCGCCCCTCCGCCGCCTCTGACGCCTGTTTGTGTGGCCTTTTGCGGCCGAATCACTACATTCCCCGGAAATGGCCGGTCTTCCCGACGATATGCCCTTCTTTGACGAGCCGGACGCGCCGCGTCCCTCCGGCATCGCCGCGCGCGCCATGGCCGCCAGTCAGGGCGCGGCGCCCGATTACCTTAAGGGGCTCAACCCCGAGCAGCGCCTGGCGGTGGAGACCACGGAAGGCCCGGTTCTGGTCCTCGCCGGCGCCGGCACCGGCAAAACCCGCGTACTGACCACGCGCATCGCGCACATCCTGGCTACCGGCCGCGCCTTCCCTTCGCAGATCCTCGCCGTCACCTTCACCAACAAGGCCGCACGCGAGATGAAGGAGCGCATCGGCTTTTTGGTCGGCGAGGCCGTCGAGGGCATGCCGTGGCTCGGCACCTTCCACTCGATCGGCGTCAAGCTCTTGCGGCGCCACGCCGAACTGGCGGGCCTGAAATCCGGCTTCACCATCCTCGACACGGACGATGTGATCCGGCTCGTCAAGCAGCTCATCCAGGCCGAGGGGCTGGACGACAAGCGCTGGCCTCCGCGCCAGTTCGCGCAGATGATCGACGGCTGGAAGAACAAGGGCCTTGGCCCGAAGGACATTCCCGAAGGCGATGCGCGAAGCTTCGGCAACGGCAAGGGCCGCAAGCTCTACACCGACTACCAGGAACGGCTGAAGACGTTGAACGCCTGCGACTTCGGCGACCTACTCTGCCATCCGATCCGCATTTTCCGCGAGCACCCAGATGTCCTGCGCGAGTATCATCGCAGGTTCAAGTACATCCTCGTCGACGAGTACCAGGATACCAACACCGCGCAGTATATGTGGCTGCGCTTGCTGGCGCAGCGGCCGCGAGCTTCCGGGGTTTCCTCTCCCCATCGTGGGGTGGTAAATCCGCGGGCTTGGGCCGAAGGCCAAGGCGGCGACCGCCGCCCGCCCGACTTTTCGGGCGCGCCCGCCCAGGCCGGCGAGCCAAGCGAGCGCTCGGCCGTGAGCGTGAATATCTGCTGCGTCGGCGACGACGACCAGTCGATCTATGGCTGGCGCGGCGCGGAGGTGGACAACATCCTGCGCTTCGAGAAGGATTTCCCCGGCGCCACGGTCATCCGGCTGGAGCGCAACTACCGCTCGACCGCGCATATCCTCGGCGCCGCCTCGCACCTGATCGCGCACAATGAGGGCCGGCTCGGCAAGACGCTGTTCACCGACGCCGCCAATCCCGACGACGCCAAGGTCTTCGTTCACGCCGCCTGGGATTCGGAGGAAGAAGCCCGCGCCGTCGGCGACGAGATCGAGGCGGCGCAGGCGAAGGGCCACAATCTGAACGATATGGCGATCCTCGTCCGCGCCTCCTTCCAGATGCGCGAGTTCGAGGACCGCTTCGTCACCCTCGGGCTGAACTACCGCGTCGTCGGCGGCCCGCGCTTCTACGAGCGCCAGGAGATCCGCGACGCCTTGGCCTATCTGCGGCTCATCCACCAGCCAGCCGACGATCTCGCCTTCGAGCGCATCGTCAACACG
>JBQCFA010000206.1:0-17541 GCA_051959695.1 Rhizobiaceae bacterium | reverse complement strand
CAACATCGTCGTGTCGCGCCGCACCGTGCTCGAGGAGAGCCGCGCCGAGCAGCGCTCGGAGATCGTGCAGAACCTCGAGGAAGGCCAGGTGGTCGAGGGCGTGGTCAAGAACATCACCGACTACGGCGCATTCGTCGACCTCGGCGGCATCGACGGCCTGCTGCATGTCACCGACATGGCGTGGAGGCGCGTCAACCATCCGACCGAGATCCTCAACATCGGCCAGACGGTGAAGGTGCAGATCATCCGCATCAACCAGGAAACCCACCGCATCTCGCTCGGCATGAAGCAGCTCGAGGCGGATCCCTGGGAGGGCATCGGCGCCAAGTATCCGATCGGCAAGCGCATCACCGGCAAGGTGACCAACATCACTGACTACGGCGCCTTCGTCGAGCTGGAGCCGGGCATCGAGGGCCTCATCCACGTCTCGGAGATGTCGTGGACGAAGAAGAACGTGCATCCCGGCAAGATCCTGTCGACGACGCAGGAAGTCGACGTGGTCGTGCTCGAGGTCGATCCGGCCAAGCGCCGCATCTCGCTCGGCCTCAAGCAGACGCTGGAGAACCCGTGGGAGGCGTTCGCGCACAACCATCCGGTCGGCTCCCAGGTCGAGGGCGAGGTCAAGAACAAGACCGAGTTCGGCCTGTTCATCGGGCTGGACGGCGACGTCGACGGCATGGTGCACCTCTCCGACCTCGACTGGACGCGTCCGGGCGAGCAGGTCATCGAGGAGTACAATCGCGGCGACATGGTCAAGGCGCAGGTGCTCGACGTCGACATCGACAAGGAGCGCATCTCGCTCGGCATCAAGCAGCTTCAGCTCGACAAGGCCGGCGAAGCCGCCGCTTCGGGCGAGCTCAGGAAGAACGCCGTCGTCACCTGCGAGGTCATCGCGGTCAAGGATGGCGGGCTCGACGTGCGCCTGGTCGAAAGCGGGCTGGAGACCTTCATCAAGCGCTCCGACCTGTCGCGCGACCGCGACGAGCAGCGCCCCGAGCGCTTCGCCGTCGGCCAGAAGGTCGATGCGCGCGTCATCTCCTACGACAAGAAGACGCGCAAGCTGACCGTGTCGATCAAGGCGCTGGAGATCGCCGAGGAGAAGCAGGCGGTCGCCCAGTACGGATCTACCGATTCGGGCGCCTCGCTCGGCGACATCCTGGGCGCCGCGCTGAAGAAGCAGGGCGACAAGGAATAAGCTTTCGCGACCTGCGACGAATGCTGGCCCCGCCGGAGCGATCCGGCGGGGCTTTTTCATGGATGGCGGCGGTGGAAGCTCAGCTCGGCTTGCCCTCGATGAAGGGAACGATGAGCGCGATCGCCTGGTCCGGCTGCTCCTCCATGATCCAGTGGCCCGAATTGGCGATCGTCGCGGCGCGCACATGCCTCGCCGCAAAGCCGATCTCGGTTGCCAGCTGCCTGCCATAGGAATGGTCACCGCCGATCGCCAGGACGGGGATGGCAAGCTTGCCCCTGGCCAGAAGCTTGCGGTTGTCGACCGCATCCCGGGAGAAGGCGGCGAACTGGCCGCCAAGCGCGTCATGGATGGCGCCCTGACGGGCATAGAGCTCGGCGTAATGATTGCGCGTCGCCTCGTCGATGCGTGACGGATCGGCCGAGAGATCGTTATAGAAGCGGTCGAGCAGGATGCGTTCGCGGCCGGCGACCAGCCGTTCCACGTCGGGGCCGCGGAAGTTGAAATGCCAGGTCTTCGGGTTCTTCAACTGGTCGTCCCAATGGCCGATGCCAGGCAGCGGCGCATCCATCACGGCCCAGCGGGTCACGCGATCCCGATACTGCGCGGCGAAGGCGTAGCCGACCATGTTGCCGATGTCATGGGTGACGAGAGCGGCCTTCCGGACGCCGAGCTTGTCGAGGATCGCGGCGAGGTCGCGCGCCTGCGCGGCCTTTTCGTAGCCGTCTTCGGGGTGGGACGAGAGCCCCATGCCGCGCAGGTCGGGAACAATGACCGTGTGGTCCTTGACGAGGATACTCGCCAGCGGCGCCCACATGTCGCCGGTATCGCCGAAGCCGTGCAGCAGGACCACGGCCGGGCCGCTGCCGCCGACGCGCACATATTGGGTGCCGCCGGTCACCGGCATCTGCTCGGCATGAAAGGCCGGTGGCCATTCGCCGATCGCGGCGCGCGCCGGCAAAGCGGCGACGGCAAGCATCGCCGCCAGGGCCAGACCGGAAGAGAGGAACAGAAAGCAGGCACGACTCACGAATCGGGACATGGCACTTTCTCCTGATGAAGCTCCCCATATTAGCTTCCGGCCATGGACGCGTCTCGTCGAAGATGCGCCGCCCCGCCCGGCTTCGCCCCCCGCTTCGCCGGCATGGACCTATCCTTCCGCCCGATTGCATCCGGAGCGGATTGCCGGGATAATCGTGCGGTTCGGGGGAACTGGATGGACCGATGACGAGGCGTCTCAGGATCGCGACCGGCCTGGTGCTGTTCGTCTATGTCGCGTTCCATCTCGTGAACGTGTCGCTCGGCCTCCATTCCGTCGAGCTGATGGAAGCGGCCCGGCCCTGGTTCCAGGGCTTCTGGACCAGCGTTCCCGGCATCTCCCTTTTGGCGCTGGCCTTCGCCATCCACGGGGCGCTCGGACTGCACGCCCTGTTCTGGCGCAACTCGTTGCGCATGACGCGGCTCGATGCGATCCAGCTCCTCACCAGCCTGGCTATCATCCCGCTCCTGGTGCCGCACGTGGTCGGCACCGTGGTCGCGGCCGACCTCTTCGACTACGATCCGACCTTCCAGAGCATACTCGGCCTGTTCTGGGTCGACGTGCCCACGGAAGGCCTTCGCCAGGTGTTCACGCTGGTCTTCGTCTGGGTGCACGGCGTCATCGGGCTGTTCACCTGGATGCGGGTGCAGCGCTGGTGGACGCGCGTCTCCGCGGTCCTCTATCCGCTCGCGGTCGTGATACCGGTGCTGGCGCTGCTCGGTTTCGTCCACGCCGGCAAGGAACTGACGGCGCCCGAACCGGCCGCGGTGGAGGACAGCGGGGCCGCGAGCGGTCCGTCAACGAAGGCCGACGAGCCGGCGACGGCGGCCGCCCCGACGGCCGAGGAGCCGGCGGAGGAAGCGGCGCCGAATCCGCCGCTCACCGGCGAGGCCCTGCAGCAGGCCGTCGCCACGCTTGACCGCATCCAATGGCGGGCGATCTGGATCTTCGTGGCGCTGGTGGCGGTGACGCTGGCCGCCCGCGCCGTGCGGCTCAAGCACGACCGCGCCAACCTGCGCATCGCGTGGGTGGGGGGCCCGGAGTTCACCGTCACTGCCGGGCAGAGCGTGCTGCAGATCGCCCAGGCGCACCATGTGCCGCATGCGCATCTGTGCCGCGGACGCGGGCGCTGCGGCACCTGCCGCGTCCGTATCGTGCAATCGGAATTCCCGCTGCCGCCGAAGAACGACGTCGAGCGGCAGACGCTCGGGCGCATCGAAGCGGACCAGGAAGTGCGTCTTGCCTGCCAGCTCGTCCCGCAGGGAGGCTTCATGCGCGTGGAACGGCTCGTTCGGCCCGATATCCGCCCGGTGGATTTGCGCGAAAAGGGCCGACAGGCCGCGCCGGCTACGCCCCAGCCGGAGCCGGCGGACTGAGACGCTTCATGTTCCCCGTCATAATGGCGGCATTGCTGGCCGTCATCCTCCTGGGTCCGGCGCCGGCACGGGCACAAAACCTCAGCCTCTTCCAGAAGAAGCCAGCGGCGGACGCGACCGCCGGACCGCCGGCGCCCGGAGACGTCCAGGACCTTATCCGCCTGCTCTCCGACCCACGCGTGGTGGAATGGCTGAAACAGAACGCCACGGCGGCGGTCCCTGCCCCGCCGCGAAGCGAGAACCCGGCCGTGATGGCGCGTGAGGAGCTGATGGGCTTCCTCGACCGGACGAAGGCGCGCGCCGTCGAACTCGACCATGCCGGGGAGGCGCTGCCTTCGGCGTCGATGGTGCTTCGCGATGCCTGGCAGCGCGAGATGCCCGAGGGCGAGACGCTGCGCACGATCACCTGCATCGTCATCTTCCTGTTTATCGGCGGCGGCATCGAGTGGCTCTACTGGCAGTATTTCCACCCGCTCATGGTGCGGCTGGAATATATAAGGCCGACGACGCTGTGGCGCCGTTTCGCCCAGGCGCTGGGGCGCGTGGCCATCGGCGGTGGCGGCATCGCGCTGTTCGCCGTCGGCTCGCTCGGCGCGTTCCTGGCCTTCGACTGGGCGCCCTTCGTCCGGGAAATGGTGGTGAGCCTACTCCTGGCCGTCGTGGCGCTCAGGATCGCCGGCGCGTTGTCGCGCTTCATCCTGTCGCCGCGTATCGCCGATCTGCGCCTGGTGCCGCTTGACGACCGCCATGCCCGCACCGCCCACCGCTGGATCGTGCTCGCCGCGGCGGTGACGATCTTCGGCGCGACCATCACCGACATATTCAGCAATCTCGCCATGAGCGAAAGCGGCACCGCGCAGGTGCGTTCCGCGGCGCTGGCCGTCGCGGTCATCTTCGCGCTGCTCATCGCCGCCGCGCTGATTTCGATGGTGTGGCGCATCCATCGCCACCGCGCGCTGCCCAGCGACCCCGGGCGGCGGGCGCTCTACCGCATCGTGCCGCTGCTCTACACGGCCCTCGTCGTCGCCATCTTCCTGCTGTGGCTGATCGGCGCCATGCAACTCATGTGGACGGTCGCGATCGTGGCGCTCACCCTTCCTGTCGGGAAGGCGGTCGCCGCGCTGATCGACCACCTGTTTGATCGCGCCGAGGAGGATGCAAGGGCCGAAGCGGCCGCCGACACGCCGCCTGCAGGAGCCGAGCCTTCGCCGGAAGGCGGCGCGGCCGAGCCGGACGAAGTCGGAGAGGCCGAACGCCGCTACGAGATCTATCGCCCGATCGCCCGGCGCCTGGGCCGCGTGCTGGTACTGATCGCCGCCGTGGCGGCACTGGCATCGGCATGGCACACCGGCTTCCTGACCCTGTCGCGGTCGAACACGCTCGCGGGCCGCCTCTTCGGCACCCTTGCCAACATCGCGGTGACGCTCCTGATCGCCGATCTCGTCTGGGTATGGGCGAAGACGGCCATCGACCGCCGCCTGGAGGAATACGGCCGGCCCGAGCCCGGACACATGCCCGGGCCGGAAGCGCGCATGGCGACGCTCCTGCCCATCCTGCGCATGTTCCTGATGATAACCGTGCTGGTGATCGTCGGGCTGACGGTGCTGTCGTCTCTGGGCGTCAACATCGCGCCGCTGCTCGCCGGCGCCGGCGTGGTCGGCATTGCCATCGGCTTCGGCGCGCAGACGCTGGTGCGCGACATCGTATCGGGCATATTCTTCCTCCTCGACGACGCCTTCCGCGTCGGCGAATACATAGAGGAAGGCCATCTGCGCGGCACGGTCGAGGGCATGTCGCTGAGGTCGCTGCGCGTGCGCCACCACCGCGGCGCCGTCCACACCATCCCGTTCGGCGAACTGAAGTCGCTGACCAACTACAGCCGCGACTGGATCATCCTCAAGCTCGAATTCCGCGTACCCTTCGACGTCGATTTGAGGCTGGTGAAGAAGCTGGTCAAGCAGGTCAGCGCCGAACTGCTCGAGAATCCGGACTACGGGTCGCATTTCATCGAACCGCTGAAATTCCAGGGTGTGCGCCGCATGGAAGAGTTCAACATGGTGATCGGCGTAAAGTTCATGACGCGGCCGAGCGGCGCGCAATGGATGGTTCGGCGCGACGCCTACCAGCGACTGCGCGACGAATTCGCCAAGCACGGCATCGATTTCGCCCAACGCAACGTCAAGGTCGAGGTGCTGAGCAACCACGAACTCACGCCCGAGGAACAACGGGCCGTCGCCGGCGCGGCGCAGGAGGCGGTCGAACGCGACAGGCAGCAGGCCGCTGCCACCGCCGCCACATAAGGTCCGGCGCGGCATTCGCGCCCTTTGCCTTTCGGCAAAATCGGACTAAGAAACCCGGCGACCGCCCGCCATTCGCGGGCCGCCGAACGGAGACGAATCGAACATGACCGAGATCACCGAGACGCCGAAGCTCGTCACCATATTCGGCGCTTCCGGGTTCATCGGCCGCCATCTCGTGCGGGCGCTGGCGAAGCGCGGCTACCGTATCCGCGCCGCCGTGCGGCGTCCCGAGCTCGCCGGCCACCTGCAGCCGCTCGGAAATGTCGGCCAGGTCATGCCGATGCAGGCCAATCTGCGCTATCGCTGGTCCGTCGACCGGGCCGTCGAAGGCGCCGACCATGTCGTCAACCTCGTCGGCACGCTCAACGGCTCGGGACGGCAGAGCTTCTCCGCCGTCCATGCTTTCGGCGCCCACGCGGTCGCCGAAGCCGCGCGCCGGGTCGGGGCCGGATTGACCCATGTCTCGGCGATCGGCGCCTCCAGGAATTCGCCGTCGGCCTATGCCCGCAGCAAGGCTGAGGGGGAGCGCGCCGTCCACGAGACGATAAAGGACGCCGTCATCCTGCGCCCTTCCATCGTCTTCGGACCCGAGGATCGTTTCTTCAACCGTTTCGCCAACATGGCGCGCTACTCGCCTTTCCTGCCGCTCATCGGCGGCGGCAAGACCCGGTTCGAACCCGTCTATGTCGGAGACGTGGCTGAAGCGCTCGCCCGGTCGGTGGACGGAACGTTGAAAACCGGCAGGGTCTACGAACTCGGCGGGCCGGAGATGCTGACCTTCCGCCAATGCATGGAGGAGATGCTGCGCATCATTGAGCGCAGGCGCATGCTGATCAATGTGCCGTGGTCGATCGCGCGGTTGCAGGGCGCGGTTCTCGGCATGCTGCCCAATCCTCTGCTGACCAGCGACCAGGTGATCCAGCTCGGCATCGACAACATCGTCTCCGGGGAGGCGAAGAAGGAAGGGCGCACCCTCGAAGGTATCGGCATCGCCGGCGAGACGATCGGCACGATCCTGCCGAGCTATCTCTGGCGCTACCGGGTCGCCGGCCAGTTCACCCGCGACGCCGAAGCCTGATCAGCCCCAGATCGCCAGGGCCGCGAGGCCGAGACCGCCGACCACGAGACGCCACCAACCGAACAGCGAGTAGCCGCGCTTCGACACGTAGTCGAGCAGGTAATGGACCACGATCAGCGCCACGATGAAGGCCGCGACGAAGCCGACTGCGATGATCGGCACGTCGCCGGCGCCCAGCACCTTGCGGTTGGAATAGAGGTCGAAGACGAAGGCGCCGACCATCGTCGGCATGGCCAGGAAGAAGGAGAATTCCGCCGCCGTGCGCTTGTCGGTGCCGAGCAGCATGGCGCCGACGATGGTCGCGCCGGAACGTGATGTGCCGGGAATGAGCGACAGGCACTGGAAGACCCCGATGCCGAGATAGACCAGCCAGGGCATGATCTCGACGTCGTGATAGCGCGCCTTCATCGGCATGCGGTCCACCACCAGGAGCACGATGCCGCCGAGGATCAGCATCACGCAGATCAGGCGTGGCGATTCGAACAGGACGGTCTCGATGAAGTCGTGCGCCATCACCCCGACGACGGCGGCGGGAATGAAGGCGAGGACAATGCCGACCACGAAATGCTGGGTGATGCGGTCGCGCGGCAGGTCGAGCAGCATCTGCCACAGCTTGCGGAAATAGACGCTGAGCAAGGCAAGGATGGCGCCGAGCTGGATCAGGATCTCGAAAGCCTTGCCGGTCGATTCGAAGCCGAGGAAATGGCCGGCGAGCAGAAGATGGCCGGTCGAGGAAACGGGAATGAATTCAGTCAGTCCCTCCAGTATGCCGAGAAGGAGGGCTTGCAGGATCGTCTGGTGTTCCATGGGGGCTCCGTTCCGGCGGATCGCAACGAAAAGGGCTGTCGCTTGTCACGGTGGCCGTCTGACCCTATAGGTCGGAGGTCCTGAACCGGCCCGAATCTCACGGAGAATCAGGCCGCCGAGATTTATCGGCCCCCGTCGTCAAAAGCCATAGAGCACCTTCAATCCGTCATGCTGACGCTTTTCCATCACCCGATGTTCGCCACCTGCCGTTTCGTACCGCTCTGTTTCGCCGAATATGGCGAGGAGTTGGCCCTGATCGAGGAGAAGCCGTGGATGCGGCGAAAGGAATTCCTCTCGCTCAATCCGGCCGGCACGCTGCCGGTGCTCCTCGCCGAAGGGGACGTGCCGATCGTCGGCGCCGGCGTCATCGCCGAATATATCGACGAGACGCGCGGCGTGCTGAAGCGCGAAAAGCGGCTGTTCGCCGAGGATCCGATGGAACGGGCCGAGATCCGCAGGCTCTGCGACTGGTATCTCGACAAGATGGAAAGCGAAGTGACGCGCCATCTCGTGCGCGAGCGCGTGCTGAAACCGCTTATGCCGAGCTCGCAGGGCGGCGGCTCGCCCGATTCGGCGGCGATCCGCGCGGCGCGCAGCAATGTGCGGCAGCACCTCAAATACACCAACTGGCTCGCCGGCACGCGCGACTGGCTCGGCGGCGGCCGCATCACCTATGCCGACATGGCGGCGGCGGCCGCACTTTCCGTGCTCGACTATCTGGGCGAAGTGAACTGGGGCGACTTCCCCGCCGCCAAGGACTGGTACTCGCGCACCAAGTCGCGACCATCCTTCCGTCCATTGCTTTCGGACCGGGTGCGCGGCCTCTCGCCGGTGTCCACCTATGCCGATCTCGACTTCTGAGAGCCTGCGCGAACGCAAATCCGGCTCGGTCGGGCTGCGCGACTTCATCAGCCGCGAAGCCTATCGCGCCGGCTTCGACATCTGCCGCTTCACCCGCCCGGACGCCATCGGCGCCGCGTCGGAACGCCTCGCCCAATTCCTCGCCGAGGGCTTCCACGGCACGATGGACTGGATGGCGGAGACGGCGGCACGACGCGCCGATCCCTTTGAGCTATGGCCGGAGGCGCGCAGCGTCGTCCTGCTCGGCATGAACTACGGACCCGACGAGGACCCGCTGGAAATCCTCGCAAGGCGCGACCGCGGGGCGATCTCCGTCTATGCGCGAAACCGCGACTACCACGACGTGGTCAAGGGCAAGCTGAAGATCCTCGCGGGAAAGCTCGCCGCGCGAAGCGGCGCCGACGTGAAGGTCTTCGTGGATACCGCGCCGGTCATGGAAAAGCCGCTCGCGGCGGCGGCCGGTCTGGGCTGGCAGGGCAAGCACACCAACCTGGTCAGTCGCGACTTCGGCTCATGGCTGTTCCTCGGCTCGATCTTCACCACGGCCGAACTCGCCACGGACGAGCCGGAAATCGACCATTGCGGCTCCTGCCGGGCCTGCCTCGACATCTGCCCGACAAACGCGTTTCCCGCGCCTTACCGGCTCGATGCGCGGCGCTGCATCTCCTATCTCACCATCGAGCACAAGGGGCCGGTCCCGCGCGAATTCCGCGCCGCGATGGGCAACCGCATCTATGGCTGCGACGACTGCCTTGCCGTCTGTCCGTGGAACAAGTTTGCCCGCTCAGCGGCCGAAGCGAAGCTGTCCGCGCGCGACGATTTGCGCGCACCGCGCCTCGAGGACCTGCTCGAGCTGGACGACGCGGCGTTCCGCGCGCTTTTCACAGGCTCGCCGGTGAAGCGGATCGGACGCGACCGTTTCGTGCGCAACGTGCTGATCGCAGCAGGCAACAGCGGCGAAAGCGGGCTGGCCGGGCACTGCCTCGGGCTTGCGGCCGACGCCTCCTCCCTTGTCAGGAGCGCCGCGATCTGGGCGCTTTCGCGACTGCTGGAGCCGGACGCATTCGCCCGTCTTGCGCGCGAGCGGATGCCGGACGAGGCCGCTGCCGATGTCGTAGAGGAATGGCGGGCGGCGCTCGACGAAAGGTCCGCGGCGTGACGACGCGCATCTTCCTGCTCGGCGCCGGCTATTCGGCGCGCGCCTTCGCCTCGCTGCAACGGGACCGGGCCGAAGCCATTTTCGGCACGACACGCTCGACGGACAGGTTCGGGAAGCTGCGGCAGCATGGCATCGAGCCGCTCCTGTTCGACGGCGGCGGGATCGCTCCGGAAATGGCGACGGCACTCAGGGAGACGACGCATCTGGTGCTTTCCGCCGCGCCCGAGCCTGGCGGACCGGCGGCAGGCGACCCGTTCCTGCCGCATGTGGAAAATCGCATGCGGGAGATCATGCCGAGGCTCCGCTGGATCGGCTATCTCTCGACCGTCGGCGTCTATGGCGACCATGGCGGCGCCTGGGTGGACGAGGAAAGCGAATGCCGGCCTGTCTCGCGGCGTTCCGTGGCGAGGCTGGCCGCGGAAGGCGCCTGGGGGAAGCTTGCCGACCGGGAGCGGGTGCCTGTCGCCGTGCTCAGGCTCGCCGGCATCTACGGACCGGGCCGCAACGCGTTGGCCAATCTCGCCGCAGGCACGGCGCGACGCATCGTCAAGCCCGGCCAGGTGTTCAACCGCATCCATGTCGAGGACATCGCCGGTGCTCTTTCCCTGCTCGCGGAGAAGGAAACGAGCGGCATCTTCAACCTCGCCGACGACGCGCCCTCCCCTCCCCAGGATGTCGTCGCCTTCGCGGCCGGGCTGATGGGCGTCGAGCCGCCGCCGGAAATCCCTTTCGAGAGGGCGGAAATGACGCCCATGGCGCGCTCCTTCTACGGCGAAAACAAGCGCGTCTCCAACGCCGGGATCCGCGACGCGGGATATTCCCTCTTCTACCCGGACTACCGCAGCGCCCTCACGCGCATGTGGCGGGAAGGCTCCTGGCGCTGAGTTCCTGCCGCCGATCCGGCAGCTCACCGGGCATCCGGAACAAGCGGGACGTTTGCCCGTTGCGCCCCACATGGGCCTCTCGTTCCGATCATGTTTTTGCCATCACCATCGCGCTACTCTCGGGGCGACGGGGCCGAGGAACCGGCGCATGCGCCGGCCCACATGAAGAAGGAGCAAGGACGATGAAGACGTTTCTTTCGGTGGCCTCTATCGCCGCGGTTTCGCTGGCGACGCTCCCGCTCGCCGCTGCCGCCGACCTGGGCACCTATCACGAGCCGAGAGCCTATCCCGAATCCGACGCCGGCGGCGGAGTGCGCATCGGCTATCTCGCCTGTGACATCGGCGGCGGCATAGGGTACGTGCTCGGCTCGGCCAAGGAGGTCGATTGTGTCTTCCACTCCAGCCACGGCCGACGCGAGCGCTACATCGGAACGATCCGCAAGCTTGGAGTAGATGTCGGCTTCACGACGCGCGGGCGCCTCGTCTGGGCCGTCTTCGCTCCAACGGCAGGCTATCATCGCGGCTCGCTGGGCGGCATCTATGACGGGGCCACGGTGGAGGCGACCGTGGGCGCCGGCGTCGGCGCCAACGTCCTCGTCGGCGGCACTTCCGGTTCGATCCACCTGCAGACGATCAGCGTCCAGGGGCAGCTCGGCCTGAACGCCGCCGCCACGGGAACCTCAATGACGCTGCATCCCGTCGGATAGGGCCGACCAGCCGGCCAGCCATTTCGAAAAGCATCGCGGCCATGCTATGATTCGGCCGCGGTGCGGGTAGTCCCGTCCCTCGACCACGATCTGCCACGCTTGCCTCTCCGCCGGGAAGAAAGGAGACGGGTGATGCCTTCCTCGACCTTGCCGGCGCGCCGGCTGGCCGCCGTTCTCCTCTGCGTGGCGGGCATGTTTTCCGCCTCGCCGGCTTCGGCCGACGACCCGCTGGCCAAGATCCCCTTCGGCGCGGCGAAGCTGCCCGCCGCCGGTCCCGCCCAGTCCATCGGCTTCTACTCGAAGGGCTGTTTCGAGGGTGGCGTCGGCCTGCCGCTGGAAGGCGCGCACTGGGAGGTGATGCGGCCGTCGCGCAACCGGCGCTGGGGCCAGCCGGAAATGATCCGGGTACTGGAGAAGCTGGCGCGGGACGGCACCAGGGTCGGCTGGAACGGTTTGCTCGTCGGCGACATCTCGCAACCGCGCGGCGGCCCGATGACGACAGGGCACGCCTCGCACCAGATCGGTCTCGACGCCGACATCTGGTTCACGCCGATGCCACGGGGCGGCCTTACCCTGCACCAGCGCGAGACCGTCAGCGCCGTCTCGGTGCTCAAGCCGCACTCGCTCTATGTCGACGACAGCCGCTGGACCCCGGCCTATGAAGGCATCCTGGAGACCGCCGCCAAGGAACCCGAGATCGAACGCATCCTCGTGCATCCAGGCGTCAAGAAAAAGCTCTGCGACACGGTGAAGGGCGATCGAAGCTGGCTCAGGAAAATCCGCCCCTTCTGGGGGCATGACGACCATTTCCATATCCGCATCGGCTGCCAGCCGGGCTCACCCCTGTGCAAGGAGCAGTGGCAGCCGACCGGCGAAGGCTGCGACAAGTCGCTGGCCTGGTGGTTCACCGAGGAGCCGTGGCGGCCGGCGAAGAACCCGCAACCGAAGGCGCGCGACGTCATGCGGCTGTCGGCGCTGCCGAATGCCTGCCTCGCCGTGCTCGCCGCGCCCGCCGCTTCCGAGACGGCGGTGGCCGGGTCGGCACCGGCGGAGGAGGAAGGCGGGTCCGTGCCGGTCAATGCGTTCGCGCCCACCCCGCCGGCAGACGTGCCGCTGCCGCTACCTCGGCCCGATCACGGCAAATAAGGCACAGGCGGAACGGAATTCCATCGGCGCGCCGCCGCCGGTCTTTTCTTGCGCCATCCGGGGTTCTATAGCGTTCAACCGATTTAGCGCGGGGGAGGCGTTGAACCTTCGCCGCCGATGAACCATTACGTAGGCGTCCCAGGGCGGGCGTCGCGATTGCCGCAGGAAATGATCGATCATGCAGCCAACCGACAGCGACGACGGCGTGCTGAAGTTTCCGATCCTGATCGGAGACATCGGCGGAACCAACGCGCGCTTCGCCATCCTGGTCGACAGCTATGCCGAGCCCAAGGAATTCCCGACCGTCCAGACGGCCGATTTCCCCAACATCGACGATGCCATCCAGACCGCGATCCTCGACCACACGTCCATCCAGCCGCGCTCGGCCGTCCTGGCGGTCGCCGGCCCCGTCGAGGGCGACGAGATAGAGCTGACCAATTGCCAATGGGTCGTGCGACCGAAGGAGATGGCGACAGGGCTCGGCCTCGAAGACATCGTGGTGCTCAACGATTTCGAAGCCCAGGCGCTGTCGGTCGTGGCGCTAGGCGAGGACCAGATGGAGAAGATCGGCCGCGGCGTCGCCGAAGGAGACGCCAGCCGCGTCATCCTCGGGCCGGGGACGGGCCTCGGAGTCGCCGGGCTCGTCCACGCGTGCCACCGCTGGATTCCGGTCCCCGGCGAGGGCGGCCACATGGATATAGGCCCGCGCACGCCGCGCGACTTCGAGGTGTTCCCGCATCTGGAGAAGATCGAGGGCCGGATATCGGGCGAACAGCTCCTGTGCGGGCGCGGCCTCGTAAACATCTATCGCGCTATCGCCAAGGCGGACAAGAAGACTCCGGCGCTCGCCACACCTGCCGAGATCACCGCCGCAGGGCTGGAAAAATCGGACCCGATCGCGACGGAGGCCGTTTCGATGTTCGTCACCTGCCTCGGCCGCACGGCGGGTGACCTGGCGCTGGTCTTCATGAGCCGCGGCGGCGTCTATCTCACCGGCGGCATCGCGCAGAAAATCGTGCCGGCACTGAAATCCGGCGCCTTCCGCAGGGCCTTCGAGGACAAAGCGACGCACTCGGAATTGCTGCGGGCGATGCCGGTTTATGTCATCACCAACCCGCGCGGCGCGGTGGCGGGTCTCGCCGCCTATGCGCGCACGCCGGCGCGCTTCGGCGTCGCGACACATGGCCGCCGCTGGAAATCCAGGTAAAAGCGGCGCGCCCCAGGCGGCAATCCGGCAACAGCCATAGGCAACGCGCTCCCGCGGCGCTATTGAAGTCCGGACGGAAATTCGGAAGGAAGCAGACCTGGCAAAGGCAGCGAAAAGACGGAGGCATCCGCCCGCCGCTCCCGGCGAGGTCCTCGCCATCCTCCGCCGCATCCTGGCGGAGAACGGCCGCGAATATGCCGGCAGCTACGCGACGACGATCGTATGTCTGCTCGCCGTGGCCGCATCGACGGGCTTCAGCGCCTGGATCATGCGCGACGTCGTCGACAAGGTCTTCTACAAACAGCAATATGGGCTTCTGACGCTGATCTGCGGCGGCATCGTGGCCGCCTTCGCCATTCGCGGCATCGCCAGCTATCTGCAGGCGGTGCTGCTCGCCAAGATCGGCAACAATCTCGTCGCGCGTTACCAGCAGCGCATGTTCGACCATCTGATGCTGCTCGGCGTCAGCTATTTCACGGCGACGCGCTCTGGGCAGCTCGCGGCGCGGATCAACCAGAACGTCTCGGGCGTGCGCGACCTCCTCAGCCTGACGCTGACGTCCGTGGCCCGCGACGCCGTGTCCGTCATCGGCCTCGTCGGCGTGATGGTGTTCCAGGATCCGCTGCTCTCGGCGATCGCACTGTGCATCGCGCCGCCGCTGGTCTTCGCCATCAACTACCTCATGCGCCGGCTCAGGCGGGTGACGCGGGAGGCGGTGGAATTCAATTCACGCCTCATCGGCGCAATGCAGGAGGCGACACAGGGCATCGCCATCGTCAAGGCCTTCACGATGGAGGACCAGCTCTCGTCGAAGCTGAACACGCTCATCCTCGAGGCGGAGAAGCGCTCCAACAAGATCGCCCGCGTCTCGGAGCGCATGTCGCCGATCTCGGAGGTTCTCGCCGGCTTCGCCATCGCCGGCGTGATCGGCTATGCCGGCTACCGCGCCGCCTACCAGGGCGTGCCGCCGGGCTCCGTCTTTGCCTTCATCACCGCGCTGCTGCTCGCCTACGACCCGGCGCGCCGGCTGGCGAAGGTACAGGTCGGGCTGGAGAAGGCGCTCGTCAACGCCCGCATGATCTACGAGATCCTGGATATCGATCCGCACCAGCGGGACGCCGAGAACGCCAGGGAACTGGTCGTGGGAAGCGCCGAAGTACGCTTCCGCGAGGTAAGTTTCTCCTATGCCGAGAAGCTGCCGGTCCTGAACAACGTGACCTTCACGGCGGAGCCCGGCAAGATGACCGCCCTGGTTGGCGCCTCGGGCGCCGGCAAATCGACGCTCGTCGCCCTTCTGGAGCGCTTCTACGATCTCGATTCCGGGTCGATCGAGATCGACGGGCAGGACATCTCCAAGGTGACCAAGCGGTCGCTTCGCCAGTCGCTGGGCTATGTCTCGCAACAGCCCTACCTGTTCGAGGGCACCATCCGCGACAACATCCGCTACGGCCGGCCGGACGCCACCGACGAGGAGGTCGAGGCGGCGGCGCGGCTGGCGCATGCCGACGAGTTCATACGCCAGCAGGAGCACGGCTACGAGACGCTGGTTGGCGAGAACGGCGCCACGCTCTCGGGCGGCCAGCGGCAGCGCCTCTCCATCGCGCGCGCCATCGTGCGCAACGCCCCCATCCTGGTGCTCGACGAGGCCACCTCGGCGCTCGACAACGAATCCGAACTGCGCGTGCAGCAGGCGCTCAACACCGTCATGAAGGGGCGCACCACGATCGTCATCGCGCACCGGCTCTCGACCGTGGTCGACGCCGACACGATCGTCGTCCTCGACGAGGGCCAGGTCATCGAGCAGGGCTCGCACCAGGCCCTGCTGGAGAAGACCGACGGCGTCTATGCGCGGTTCTACCGGGTGCGCAACGACAAGGGCCTGCAGCTCGTCGACGACACGGGGTTGCAGGCGGAACGGCCATCCAAGAAGAAGGTCGCCGGAGGGGCAGCATGACGAGCGAGATGGGCCTGGTCGTCGTCGGCGCGGCGGGACGCATGGGCCAGACGCTGATCCGCACCGTGCATTCCATGCAGGGGGTCCGCGTCAGCGGCGCGGTCGAGCGGGCCGGAGCACCGGGGCTCGGCAAGGATGCGGGCGAGATCGCCGGGGTCGGCCATCTCGGCGTACCGATCACCGACGATCCACTGCCCGCATTCGCGGCGGCGGACGGGGTGCTAGACTTCAGCGCGCCGGCGGCGAGCGTGGAATTCGCCGGCTATGCCGCGCAGGCACGCATCGTCCATGTCATCGGGACGACAGGCTGCAGCGCCGAGGACGATGCGAGGATCGCGGCGGCGGCGCGCCACGCGACGATCGTGAAATCCGGCAATATGAGCCTCGGCGTCAATCTTCTGGCCGTGCTGGTCCGCCAGGCGGCGGCGGCGCTCGGGGCGGACGATTTCGACATCGAGATACTGGAGATGCACCACCGCAACAAGGTCGACGCCCCATCCGGCACGGCGCTCCTGCTCGGCGAGGCGGCGGCCGAGGGCCGCGAAGTCGCGCTTCGCGAGGCGAGTGTCAGGGTGCGCGACGGCCATACCGGAGCGCGCCAGACCGGCACGATCGGCTTCGCCTCACTGCGCGGCGGCTCGGTGGTCGGCGAGCATTCCGTCGTCCTCGCCGGCACGGGCGAGCGGGTCGTGCTCTCCCACATGGCCGAAGACCGCGGCATCTTCGCGCGCGGCGCGGTCAAGGCGGCGCTGTGGGCGCGCGGACGCAAGCCGGGGTTCTATTCCATGCTCGACGTGCTCGGCCTCGGAGTACATTGATTCAGGCCAAGGCGGCCTGCAACTGGCGGCTTTCTGGGCTTCCGGCGCTCACGTACATTAATGTACGCTGCGCTCCGGTACTCGAAGCCCACCACTTTCGGATCGCCCTGGCCTGAATCTCAATATAGCCCGGTCAGAGCACCGTGATTTCGAAGGAAGAGAAAATGCCGCGTACCCTCGTGCTCGTCCGCCATGGCCAGAGCGAATGGAACCTGAAGAATCTCTTCACCGGCTGGCGCGACGTCGGGCTGACCGACAAGGGTCGCGAGGAGGCGCGCGCAGCCGGCGAGAAGCTGAAGGCGCGCGGGCTCAAATTCGACATCGCCTTCACCTCGGCGCTGAGCCGCGCGCAAAAGACCTGCGACATCATCCTCGACGTGCTCGGTCAGGGCGGATTGCGGACGATCCGCGACCAGGCGCTCAACGAACGCGACTATGGCGATCTCTCCGGCCTCAACAAGGATGACGCGCGCGCGAAATGGGGCGAGGAGCAGGTACATGTCTGGCGGCGCTCCTACGACGTGCAGCCGCCCGGAGGCGAGAGCCTGCGCGACACCGGCGCACGGGTCTGGCCCTACTACTTGCACGAGATGCAGCCGCATGTGCTGTCCGGCAAGGCGATGCTGGTCGCGGCGCACGGCAATTCGCTGCGCGCGCTGATCATGGCGCTCGACGGGCTGTCGCCCGAGGAGATCGTCAAGCTGGAGCTCGGCACCGGCGTGCCGATCGTCTATGAACTCAACGCCGATTCCACGGTGGCCTCGAAGGAAGTGCTGGAAGGCTGACGCCACCGCGCCCCGGGTGGATACTCGGCCAACCTGTGGGTGACCATGCCACCGGCAGGGTGGGTGACCCGAGAAAGCTTTCCTTTGGTCGATCAAACACGTTGACAGGTCCTGCCGCCCCGCTTACATCGGCGGCGCACCTAGCCCAGGTGGCGGAATTGGTAGACGCGCACGGTTCAGGTCCGTGTGCCGCGAGGCGTGGAGGTTCGAGTCCTCTCCTGGGCACCA
>JBQCFA010000205.1:0-6269 GCA_051959695.1 Rhizobiaceae bacterium | reverse complement strand
TCCGGCCGGCCGGGGCCGGTCGTGGTCGCGCTGCCCGAAGACGTGCTGACGGAGGAGGCGGAAGCGCCTGCGGCGCAGGCATGGACGCCGGTCGAGACCGCGCCCGGCGAGGCCGAAATGGCGGCATTGGAAGAATTGCTCGGCAGCGCCAAAAGGCCCTTTGCCATCCTTGGGGGCACACGCTGGAACCAGAAGGCCGTCGCCGACTTCACGCGCGCAGCCGAGAACTGGGCGCTGCCGGTCGGCTGTTCCTTCCGCCGCCAGATGCTTTTCGACCATCTGCACCCGAACTATGCCGGCGATGTCGGCATTGGTCCGAACCCGAAGCTCGCCCAGCGCATCAAAGACGCGGACGTGGTGCTGCTGGTCGGCGGGCGGCTCGGCGAAATGCCCTCCTCCGACTACACGCTATTGAAAAGCCCCTACCCCGACCAGAAACTCATCCACATCCATCCGGATACGAACGAACTCGGTCGGGTCTATCGGCCGACGCTCGCCATCAATGCTTCGCCGATCGCGTTCGCGGCGGCCTTCGCCGCGCGGAAGCCGAAGGCCTCGCCTTCATGGACGGACGACACGGCGGCGATGCACCAAAGCTATCTCGAATGGTCGACGCCGCCTGAAATCGGTCCCGGGCCGGTTCGGATGGGGCCGATCATGAAATATCTGGAAAGCGTGCTGCCGGAAGACGCCATCATCACCAACGGCGCGGGCAACTATGCCACCTGGATCCACCGCTTCCATCGTTTTCGGCGCTTCGGGACGCAAGCCGCGCCGACCTCCGGGTCTATGGGCTTCGGTACCCCGGCCGCGGTCGCGGCCAGGCAGCTCTATCCTGAGAGGCTCGTGGTCGCTTTCGCCGGTGACGGCTGCTTTTTGATGAACGGGCAGGAGTTCGCCACCGCTGTCCAGTACGACGTGCCGATCATCGTCATCGTCGTCAACAACGGCATCTACGGCACGATCCGCATGCACCAGGAGCGCGAATATCCCGGCCGCGTCTCCGGCACCGATCTTCGAAACCCGGATTTCGCCGCGCTCGCCCGCGCCTATGGCGGTCACGGCGAGACGGTGGACAAGACTGAGGATTTCGCGCCCGCTTTCGAACGGGCGCGCGAGGCCGGCAAGCCGGCCATCATCGAGATCAGGCTCGATCCGGAAGCGATCACGCCAACGCGCACGCTGACGGACATACGCGAAAAGCGCTAGGATAGGGCCGGCGCCTGATGCGGCGCCGACCGTCTTTCGAATCGGCCCGGCTTAGTAATACCGGCAGACCCGCACCCATCCATGATGCGTCCACCGCCGCTCGCACCGCCGCCAATGACGGACGGGACGCGGCCGGACCCAGTTCGGGCGGCAGAAACCGCCCGGTCCGCGGTGAAAGCCCCTGCCGCAGCCGCCGGCGACCAGAACAATGTCGGCGTTGCCGCCAACCGATGCCGCGGCGGTCGTCGCTTGTGCCGAAGGCATCAACGTTCCGGCATCGGCCATGCCCGGCGCCGTGACCATGAGAGCGAGAGCCGCCGTCAGGCCAAGTATCGAACTACGCATACGGTTTTCCTTTCAGACTGGAACCCCCGAACGAGTACGTAGCAGGCGCTTGTTTCTGCCGTTTTTCCCAATTGTGACCGGCGAATTTCTGATCGGCGGAAGACTGCGACCCGCTCCATGCGCCGGAGGCACGCGCCTGGTCCCGCTTATGGCGTTGCCCGGTCCGTGATGCTATGAGGCCTCGGAATCGTCCGCACGGTAGCCATGAGCCCACCCGAACACCCCAAGATATCGGTCGTGATCCCCTGCCGGAACGAGGAGCGAAACCTCGCCTTTCTGCTGGACGAAGTTGAACGGGCGCTGGCCGGCCGGCCGTTCGAGATCATCGGCGTCGACGACGGCTCGACGGACGGAACGCGCGCCACGGGGACGGAGCGGATGAAGGTCGCCGGTTGCCCGGTAAGGCTCATTGTCCACGATCGCTCCGCCGGTCAGTCCGCGGCGGTGCGTTCCGGGGTGTTCGCGGCGAGCGGCGATGTCATAGCCACCATGGACGGCGACGGCCAGAACGATCCGGCCTATATCCCGAACCTCGTGGAGGCGCTGCTGGCGAACGGACCCGATATCGGCATCGCCGCCGGACAGCGCCTGAAGCGGACTGACACGAAGCTGAAACAACTGTCCTCCAGCCTCGCCAACAGGCTGCGCGAGAAGATGCTGCATGACGGGACGCGCGACTCGGGCTGCGGGTTGAAGGCCGTGCCGGCGCCCCTTTTCCGTCAGTTGCCTTATTTCGACGGTTGGCACCGCTACCTGCCGGCGCTGGTGTTGCGCGAGGGCTACCGCATCGTCCATATCGATGTCGTCGACCGCCAGCGGCGGCACGGCAAGTCCAATTACGGCATCCTCGATAGAGGTGCGCGCGGCGTCCTGGACCTGATCGGCGTCTGGTGGCTTCGCCGCCGCCGCAAGGTGTTGCCGCAAGTCAGCGAGGTGAGGCCTTGAGCGAAACGTTCGTCCATCTCGCCGACTGGTTCCACAAGGTCTTCATCGCCCAGTTCAACGCCTGGATCCTTCTCGGCTTCGTCGCGCAGGCCCTCTTCACCATGCGTTTCCTCGTCCAGTGGATCGCGTCCGAAAGGGCGAAGCGCTCGGTCGTGCCCATCGCCTTCTGGTTTTTCTCGCTCGGCGGCGGCGCGCTGCTCTTCATCTATGCCGTCAAGCGCCAGGATCCGGTCTTCATCGCCGGCCAGGGCATGGGTCTCTTCATCTATATCCGCAATCTCTGGCTGATCGCCAACGAGAAGCGGGCCTCGATGGACCGAGTGAACTGATGATTTCGGCGGCCACCGCGACGACAACGCCTGCCGGCGAGCGGCGGATGGGCGCAGCGCGAACCGCGCTGCTCCTCCTTCTCTGCCTGTTCGCCTTCCTGCCCGGCATCTCAACCCTTCCGCCCACGGATCGCGACGAATCGCGCTTCGTGCAATCGACCAAGCAGATGGTCGAGACCGGCAACTATGTCGACATCCGACTGCAGGACGAAAACCGCTACAAGAAGCCGATCGGCATATACTGGCTACAGTCGGCGGCCGTGTTGCTGAGCGGCGACGGCTCCGCGGCGCCGATCTGGGTCTACCGGCTCGTCTCCGTCCTGGGAGGGACGATCGCCGTGCTGGCCGCCGGCTGGCTAGGCGCGAGGATGTTCGGCAGCGCGGCGGGCATGATCGCCGGCAGCGTTCTCGCCGGCATCCTCATGCTCGGCTTCGAAGCGCGCATCGCCAAGACCGACGCCACGCTGCTGGCCACGGCGGTCCTTGCCCAGGCGGCGCTCGCGCGCCTCTATGTCGGTCAGCGCGAGGGAGCGCCACCGTCCGGTGCTGTTCCGTGGGTGTTCTGGGCTGCCCAGGGCGCCGCGATCCTGATCAAGGGTCCGGTGGTGCCGCTCCTCAGCGCGCTGACCGTCGCGGCGGTCGCCTTCTTCGACAAGGACCGCGCCTGGCTAAGGCAGTTGAAGCCTCTTCGCGGCATCCTTCTCGCCGTCCTGATCTGCGTACCGTGGCTGGTCCTGATCACCATCAAGAGCGGAGCCGCCTTCTGGCAGGAATCGGTCGGCAAGGACATGCTCGGCAAGGTCGGCGGCGGCCAGGAATCGCACGGCGCCCCACCCGGCTACTATACACTGATCTTCGTGCTCTTCTTCTGGCCCTTCGCGGTCGCCGGCATTGACGCCGGGCTGAGGGCGCTGAACCGCTTCCGCACGGACCCGCGCCTGCTCTTCTGCCTCGCCTGGTATATCCCCTACTGGATCGTCGTCGAAGCGATCCCGACCAAGCTGCCGCACTACATGTTGCCCGCCTATCCGGCCCTCGCACTTCTGATTGCCTGGACCGCGACCGATGCAGAAGCCGGCGGAGCCCCCCTCAAGCGCTGGCAGATCTGGCTGAAGCGGCTGGCCATCTTGGGTTTCGCCGTCGTCACCCTGCTGCTCGCGGCCGCCTCGGCCGGCGCGACGCCCTACCTGATGAAATCCTTCTCATGGTGGGGCCTCGCCGCCGCCCTCCTGGCGCTTGCCACCGGCTGGCTCGGCTCCGGCCTTCGCCCGATCGCCGAGCCGCTGCGGCGCGTCGTGCTCGCGACGATCTGCTCGGCGGCGTTCTTCGCCGTGCTGACGCTCTTCGTGCTGCCCGGGCTTAAGCCGGTATGGCTCAGCCCGCAGATCGCGGACGCCTTCGCAAAGGCGAAGCCCTGCCCGGATTCGCGGCTGATCGCCACCGGCTATGCCGAACCCAGCCTCGTCTTCCTCGTCGGCACGAACACCCTGCTCACCGGCCCCGACGAAGCCGCCAAGGCGCTCGCCGCCGACAAGTGCGCCGTCGCTGTGGTCGACGGCCGCAATGTCCAAAGCTTTACCAGCGCGCTGCCGGGCGGACAGGCGAGCGTCGAGGAGGCGGCGACGGTGCGCGGCGTTAACTATTCCAAGGGCACGGAGCGCCTGTTGATCCTGTTCCGCGACAGGCGGTAGGCAGCGCTGGAGCAAAGGGCGTTCTGCCGAACGCTGTACCCGTTGCCCCAGCCTGGTTGGCTTAGCCGCATTTGTGCGACGCCAGCCGATTCCGTCTGGCTGCAAAATGCTCTATGCCGCGTCGAAGTCGAGCACCAGCTTTTCGCTGAGCGGGCGGGTCTGGCAAGCAAGCGTGAAGCCGGCCTCGATCTCCCATGGCTGCAGCGAAAAATTCACCGCCATCTCGCTTTGCCCCTTGACCACGCGGCAGCGGCAGGTACAGCACATCCCGCCGGCGCAGGAATAAGGAAGCTCGATCCCGGCCGCATGTGCCGCGTCGAGCACGGTCTGAGACGGGTCGGTGACCGGGAAGGAACGCCTGACGCCGTCGAGCACCACCTCCACCGGCACGCCCCTGGCCACCGCTTCCTCGACCGCGCGCGAAGGACGGCGCGGCGGCGGCGCATCTCCCGAAGGCGTGAAGCGCTCGAAACGGATGCGGTCTTCGTCGACGCCGATCGCGGAGAGCGTCTTCGCCACATCGTCGATCATCGCGCCCGGCCCGCACAGGAAGACTCCGTCCGCAGCCGGCGGATCGATCAGCCCGCGCTCGGCCAGCAGCCTGACGCGATCGCCGTCGATACGCCCGTTCAGGATGTCGACATCCTGCGCTTCGCGCGACAGGAGGTGGATAAGCGTGAAGCGGCCGAGATATCGGTCCTTCAAATCCTCCAGCTCCTCCAGGAACATGATCGTGTCGGTCGAGCGGTTGCCGTAGATCAGGGTGACAGTGCTTTCGCGCTCATGCCCGAGCACGGTGCGCGCGATCGACAGCATCGGTGTGATGCCGGAGCCGGCGGCGATCAGGAGATAATCGTGGCGGCCGCCGATCAGCGCGGTGAAACGGCCTTCCGGAGTCATCACCCGCATCGACTGGCCGACCGCGAGGCGCTCGTTGACGAAGCGCGAAAAGCGTCCATCGGCGACTTTCTTCACGCCGACCCGCAAATGCGGGTCGCCCGGCATCGAGCAGATCGAATAGGAACGCCGCGCCTCCTCGCCGTCGATCTCCGCGGCGAGCGTCAGGTATTGGCCTGGTCGGAAGGCGAAGGCCTCGATGAGTTCGGGCGGTACTGCAAAGCCGATCGCCACCGCGTCCGGCGTGTCGCGCACGATCTCCGCGACGGTCAGTTCATGGAAGCGGGGCGGCATCGCGGACCCTATATGCACTTGAAATAGTCGAACGGCTCGCGGCAGGCATTGCAACGATAGAGTGCCTTGCAGGCGGTCGAGCCGAACTCGGAAACGCGGGAGGTATTTTCCGAACCGCATTGCGGGCAATGGACTATCGCCTCGCCGAAGAGCGCTCGGATCGAATTCGACGCCTTTTCCGGCGGGGCGATGCCATAGGCGCGCAGCTTCTCCCGCCCTTCCGCCGTGATCCAGTCCGTCGTCCAGGGCGGCGAGACGACGCGTTCGACCCTGGCCTCGAACCCGGCATCGCGCAGCGCGGTCTCGACCGAAAGCTCGATTGCCAGCACCGCCGGACAGCCGGAATAAGTCGGCGTCACCTTCGCCACCGCAACGCCACCCTCGACTTCGACCGAGCGCAGAATGCCGAGATCGGCGATGGTGACGCACGGCACTTCCGGATCGACCACGGAGGCGGCGGCGGCCTAAGCGCGCGCCCGCACCCCACCCCCCCCCGAGAGGTGCGTTGCATATATTGAAATTAGGCGAGCAGGTAGCCCAACGCTTCGCCGAGGCGACC
>JBQCFA010000204.1:0-5697 GCA_051959695.1 Rhizobiaceae bacterium | reverse complement strand
AGCGTTGCTGCGCGTTGAAATCCACCCGATTTGTGCTTAGTTCTCAGGCATGAGCCTGCCGCACCCCCCCATCGACCAGATCACGCTGCCGAACGTGCTTTCGGCGCTGGGTGACGATACGCGCCTGTCGATCGTGGGGATGCTGGCCCGCAACGAGGGGACGAGCATGACTTGCGGCCAGTTCTACGAACTCGGCTCCAAGACCAGCCTCAGCTACCATCTGGCCAAGCTGCGCGAGGCGGGCGTGGTCAGGGTGGAGCCGAGCGGCACCTCGCGCCTCATCTCGTTGCGCCGTGCCGATCTCGACCAGAGGTTTCCCGGCTTCCTCGATTCGGTGATCGCCACCGCCATCACCCTGCCGCCGGTCCAATCCAGGGACGACGCCGCCTGACCAGCCGGCAGCGCGGCGGAGCGAGGGTTTTTTCGCAGCTCTTGTCGGCTTCGCTCTCCCCTCTTCGTCCTTCGGGCATTCGACGGACACAAGGGAGAATTCCGATGCGCAGGATCATCGCAACCGCCTTCATCAGCCTCGACGGCGTTATCCAGGCGCCGGGCGGCCCGGACGAGGATCCGACAGGCGGCTTCAAACATGGCGGATGGACCGCGCCTTATGGCGACGAAGCGCTCGGCGCTGCCATCGGTGAAGGAATGTCCAGGCCCTTCGACCTGCTTCTTGGCCGCACCACCTACGACATCTTCGCCGCTCATTGGCCCTATATCTCGACCGATCCCTCATCCGGCGACTATGAGCCGGGCGAGGCCGGGATAGCCCGCGTCTTCAACGGCACGGTGAAGCATGTGGCCACACACGAGCCCGACACCATGACCTGGGAGAACAGCCGCTGGCTCGGCAAGGACGCCGTCGCCGGCTTGCTCAAGCTGAAGGGCAAGGACGGGCCCGATCTCCTTGTCTGGGGCTCGGGCAAGCTGGTCCAGCAGTTGTCGGCCGCCGACCTCGTCGACGAATTTCGGTTGATGATCTATCCGTTGGTCCTCGGCAAGGGCAAGCGCCTGTTCGGCGACGCCGCCGCGCCGACCGCCTTCAGGCTGGAAAGCTCCCAGGCCACCACCACCGGCGTCGTCATCGCCACCTATCGGCGCGCCGGCGAAGTGAAGACGGGCTCCTTCGAGCGCGCGAAGCCGAGCGAGGCGGAACTCGAAAGGCGCGCGAAGCTCCGATAGCGCCCGCCAGGAGAGTGTGGCGACCCGTGGACGCGGCAAACCGCAAACGGACTGCCTCATTGCCTCCCCATAAATGTGCCCCGCTGATCCCGGCGCATTGCTCCCGAATCGGGGTAATGTGCCGGCGAACAGCAGGACGGCCAGAATGTCGAAGGGCGCCATATCCGCAGATCCGACAGCCGCCGCGGCGGTCCGTCGAACGCTTGCCGCGCTTGTGTTGCTGTCCGCTCCCCTTGTCGGGCTCGCCTGCCCGTCCGCGCGGGCGGAGGATGCCGGTCCGTCCCCAGATCCGGGCGCCGCTATCGTCTTCGGGCTCGCGCCCGGCGATTTCCTTAACATCCGCGCCACCCCCTCGCCGATCGGTTCCGTGCAGGCGCGTCTGCCGAACGGCGCCGACGTCACCAATCTCGGCTGCGCGCCCTATGGCGGCTACGACTGGTGCAAGGTCACGACGCTGGACGCGCCGAAAGTGACGGGCTGGACGCCCGGCCGATACCTGCGCGCCAGCGGCGACGCCAACGGGCCGGACCGCCCGCCGGCGCAGGATCGCCCCGCCTCTGGCGGGACCGCGCATCTTCCCGCCAATCTCGACGCCCGCTTCGGCGGCGACAGCGGAACCACAGGCCCCGCGCAGGCGGACGGCGAGAAGCTCCGCGATGCGCTCGTCGCCCGCTATCGCCCCGTCTACCGAGCGGCGCTCGGGCTCGCAACGACCGGGCAATCCGCACCCGCGGCGCCCTCTCCCGCAGCCGGTGACGCGCCCGCCGCCGGCCAGCCCGCGGCCGATGGCATTCCGCATCCGACGCCGCGGCCTGACCCGCAGGCCGGGGCGGCCGTAGCATCGGTGCAGGCGGCGGAAAAGGCGGCTGGCAAATTGCCCTGCGCGGCAGCCTTCGGCCAGCCCATGCAGGAATGCGACGCGGCGGTCACGCGGCTCGGGCCAGGCATCGCCGACGTCGCCGTCAGCCTCCCCGGCGGCGGCACGCGCATCATCCGCTTCCGCGGCGGCAAGCCCGATGGTTCCGATTCGGCGGACCCGCTGAACGCGACCCGCGAAGGCAGCCTGAACATGATCCGCATCGGCAAGGCCGAGCGCTTTGAGATCCTCGATGCGCTGGCGCTTGGACAATAGGACTGCTTACCCGACCACGTCCTCCGCGGGGATCGAAATGGTGCAGACCGCGCCGGACGGATCGAGCGTGAGTTCCGCCTTTCCCTGCGGCGAATATTGAAGGCTGCGCGCGATCACCGTCTTGCCGAAGCCGCGACGCGTGGAAGGCTCCACGGCCGGCCCGCCGCTTTCCCTCCATACGAAAACGAAGGGAGTACCTGGATGATGTCGCGCGGCCGCGGCGATCGAAACCTTGCCGATCCCGTTCGAAAGCGCACCATACTTCACGGCGTTGGTCGCCAATTCATGGACGATCAGCCCAAGCGCTATCGCCGCGCGCGGAGAAATAGAGATCTCCAGCCCCTCGCTGTCGACGCGGCCGGCGCCCTGATCGACGTAAGGCGCCATTTCGGAGATGAGTACGTCCTTCAGTTGCAGACTGTTCCATGACCGCTCGGCGAGCAGGTTGTGGGTCGCGGCGAGGGCCTGGATGCGGCCCGAGAACGCCGCATGATATCCTTCAAGCGTGTCTTCGCTGGAAAGGGTACGGCTGCTGATCGACTGAACGAGGGCCAGCGTGTTCTTCACCCGGTGGTCAAGTTCCGCCATCAGGAGAAGCTGCTGCTTTTCGGCAGCCTTGCGCTGCGACAGGTCGACCATGGTGACGACGCAGCCACTAATCTGGTCGCCCGTGACCCTGAGCGGCGCGGCGCTGACCAGATAATCCTTGATCCGTGGCGCGTTGGGGACCACCGCCTCGATGCCCTGAAGCGACTGCCCGCCGAGCGCGCTCGCGACGACGTCGTCGCCCTGGAGCAGCCCGGTCGCGCCCGGAAACACCAGCTTCACCGCGTCGGCGAATTTCGCGCCGATCAGAACGCCCCCTCCGAGCGAGTTTGCCGCGGCATTGGCATGGGTGATGATCCCATCGCGATCACATACCAGGACCGCCTCGTTGGCCGAGGCGATGACGGCCCTTGCGGCCCTCTCGCTTTGCTCAGCGGCCTCCGCCCTCACCCGCGCGGTCACGTCCACGAACGTCACGGCGAAACCTGTGGACACGCCGATTCTGAGCGGCTTCGCCGACACGTCGAAATGCCTTTCCGCTCCGTCGGGATCCCTGAAATTCATGCTGACGACGGACTCTGTCCGGTCGGGTTTCCCTAGCATGTCCACGAGAAGGGAAGCGTTGCCGCCCTCGAGCACATCCTCCAACGTGCGGCCCTGAAGGTCCTCCAGCGACCCGGCCAGAAGCGATGTCAGCTTGCTGTTCGCGTAGAGAACGCGTCCCGAGGCGTCGAGGGCGACGGCGCCGGGATCCATCGTCTCCATGAAGGCGCGATAGGCCCCTTCCCCTTCGATCGTAAAAATCTCATCCGCCTCGCCGCCACCAACGACAAGCGCATCGACCTCGCCTTTCCGTATCGCCGACAGCGTATCTTCCGCCTCGGCGAGACGCTGCCTCAACTCGGCAATCGTCGTGTCGCGCTCGTCAACGGCTTCGATCATTCATCACCGATTTTGAGGTTCACCAGAACCTTCTGCTCGTCCGAAAGGTCGCCGATGATCTTGCGCAGCGGCACGGGAAGCTCGCGCACGAGCGTCGGAATGGCTACAATGCTGTGCTCGCGTGCGAGTTCCGGATTCTTCTTCAAGTCCACCACTTCGACATCGTACCGGCCCGGCATGTGCTCGGAACATATGCGCTCCAGATTGGCGATCGCCGCCATGGACTTCGGAGTCTGTCCGGCCACGTAGAGTATAAGTTTGCGGGGAGCCCCCGGTTCCTTGCTCATTCTGTTCACCAAGTTTTTCTGCTGGGAGCTTTACGCGCGCCGGCTTTTTTCCATTTCTTTCATGTCGCTCATCGCCTGCCGCGCATATGCGTCCTCGGCCTGCACGATGGCATTCAGTTCAATCTCATCGGCGTCGAGTTCCGCCTGGAGAGCTTCGATCTGCGCTCTTGCCTTCCGCCGCCTCTGCTCGAGCTGCAGACGGACCCGGTCTAGGTCGGCCTTGCGGCGAACCTCCGCGCGGCGCGCCCTGGCCTCCTCGTTCTTGCGTGCGGAGCCCGTCAGCGCGCCGGTTTCGCCGAGATAGGGCGACTGGAGTTGGATGCCCTCGTCTGTCATGACGAATTCGCGCACCTGGTTGGAGTGCGACATGCCGCGCGCCTTGAGAAGGTAGAGCTCGCGGTTGAATTCGCCATTGATTTCCCGGTTGAGAAGCAGGATCCACGCATCCATGAGGGACGAAAGGCCGGCGTCGGTCGAGGCGACGCCCTCCTGTGTGTGCATGAGGTTGGTAAAGACGGCCGTGATGCCGCGGTTCTTCAGGTAGTCCACGATCCTGAGAAGCATCGATTGCACTTCCAGCCGGTCGCCGCTCTCCATGAAGGCGGAGATCGGATCGAGCACCACCATCCTGGCGTCGAATTTCTGGATCTCCCGCAGCATTACGGCGAGATGCATCTCGAGGCTGTAGAAGGTCGGGCGCGCGGCGACGTGCTTGAGCAGGCCCTTGTCGAGCCATGGCTGCAGGTCGAGTCCGATCGAGCGCATGTTGCGCACCGACTGCGCCGCCGATTCCTCGAACGAAAAATAGATCGCCTTGTCGCCGCGCCGGCAGGCGGCGTCGATGAAGCTGGCGGCAACCGAGGACTTGCCCGAGCCGGCGACGCCCGACAGCAGGATGGACGAGCCCCGGTGGAAACCGCCGCCGGTCAGCATCTTGTCGAGATCGGGAATGCCGGAGGAGATGCGTTCCTCGTAGACCTTGTGGTTCAGTCCGAGCGAGGACACTGGCAATACGCTGAAGCCGTCCTCGTCGATCAGGAAGGGATATTCGTTGGTGCCGTGGGCGGTGCCCCGGTATTTGACAATGCGCAGCCGCCGGGTCGAGATCTGGTTGAGCACGCGGTGGTCGAGCAGCAGCACGCAGTCGGATACGTATTCCTCCAGCCCCTGGCGCGTCAGCGTGCCGTCGCCGCGTTCAGCGGTGATGACCGTCGTCATCCCCTTTTCCTTCAGCCAGTCGAACAGGCGCCGGATTTCCGCGCGCAGGATCGCCGGATTGGAAAAGGCCGAGAAAAGACTCTCGATCGTGTCGAGTACCACACGCTTGGCCCCGATCGAATTGATGGCGAGGTCGAGCCGCAGGAACAGGCCCTCGAGGTCATATTCGCCGATCTCCGCCAGTTCGGACGGATCGACGGCGATGTGCTCGAAGGCGAGCTTGCGCTCGCCCACGAGCTTGTCCACCTCGAAGCCCAGCGAAGCCACGTTGCTGGCAATGTCGGCGGGCCGTTCCTCGAACGTGACGAACACGCCGGGCTCGTCATAGTCACGCGCGCCGTGGATGAGGAAGGTCGAGGCAAAAAGCGTCTTGCCGCAGCCGGCGGAGCC
>JBQCFA010000203.1:0-7002 GCA_051959695.1 Rhizobiaceae bacterium | reverse complement strand
GCCCAGTTGGCGAAGGTGAGCGTCACCTTTTCGGCCGCGCTCGACGGCGTGGTCATCAGCGCGGTGGCCATTGCGGTCGAAGCGATCAACGCGAAATGGCGCGCGGAAATGTGGGTATGTGACATGGAACCTCCCTGGTGGCGATCTCGCCCGGAAAACCTGACGAGCGACTTGCGCGCGCCCTCCCCGGCAAGCGCGTCATGCCTCGCAGCAGTATCTGATATTCCAGATACTGTCTAGGCAAACCCCGGCTTTTCGCATATGAAAATGCCAAAGGGAGGCGCAGCACTTGAGCCTGGAAAAGCTGAGCAGACCGGAATCCTTATCCGAGATGGCGCAGCGGGAATTGCGCAATGCCATTATCGAAGGTCGCCTCAAGCTGGGCGACCAGCTATCCGAGATCCGGCTTTCGAAAATGCTCGGTATCAGCAAGACGCCCGTCCGCGAGGCGCTGATGCAGCTCCGGCGCGAGGGTCTGGTCCAGATCGACCCGCAGCGCGGCACCTCGATCTTCCGCATCGAGGACATCGAAATCGACCAGATCGCAGGCCTGCGCCGGCTGCTGGAGACCGAAGCGGCGCGGCTCATCTTTGCCGCGGGGCGGGACAAAGCCGTGCGCGAGATGCGCAAGGTGATCGAGGCCATGGAGCGCGTCATCGCGAAGGGCGATTTCCAAGCCTACCGCCGGCTCGACGCCGACTTCCACATGGTGCTCATCGAAGGTGCGGGCAATCCCTACCTCGTTGCGGCCTATAATCTGATCTCCGCCAAGATCGGGGCGCTGCGCAGCCGTGCGCACGACGATACTCACGTGGTCGATCGCTCGCTCGAAACCCACCGGCGCCTGCACCGGCTCCTGGAAGCGGGCGAAGAGCGGGAATTCTATGAGTTGCTCGCCTTCCACATCGACAATACCGGCCGCGACTACCGCGCTTGGCTTTCGGCACGGCCGCCGAATGCGGAGCGCGAATCCGATGCCCGTGCCGAAATCCTCGGCGGGTAGCGATCCTCGCGGCGAATCGAAGGACATCGCGAAGCCGCCCTCCGGTCCCGAAAAGAACCGAGGGAAAACCCTTGCCACGCCCCCGTTACCACCATCGAGCGGCTTGCTTGGAACAAAACTTGGCGTAATCCTCCGCTTGCAGGCGGAACGACCATGGGCCCCGCCTGATCAAACGGCCGATCAAGAGGCCGGATTTCGGGGGAAATTGAGATGGCGCTTCATTACAAATTCTTCCTGGCGGGGATCATATTCGTGCTGCTCGGCATGATCCTCGGCATGTGGATGGGAATGCACGAGGACTTCCTCTACAAGGACGTCCACGCCCATCTCAATCTGCTGGGTTTCGTTACCAATTTCATCTACGGCCTCTACTATCGCGGTGACCGCGACGCCGAGAGGATGGCGTTGCCGAAGGTTCAGTTCTGGTGTGCCCTCCTCGGCATGATCATCATCACGCCGGGCATCTGGGAGGCACAGACGCAGGGTGCGCTTGCCTGGCTGACGATCCCCGGCTCTCTCCTGAGCTTCCTCGCCATGATCCTCTTTCTCGTCGTGGTCCTTCAGCGCTCGCGCAGCGTTCCGGCCTGAGCCTGGCCCGCCCTCCGGCCGCTCCCTCTGGCATTGTCGGACGGGGGCGGCTATGAGCGGGCATGCTGCGCACCGCATGTCGAATCATCGGATGGCTTATCCTCGCCGCGATCGTCTTTGCCACGATCTCGCCGATCGGGCTCAGGCCGCGGCTGGGCTACGGACCTGATTTCGACCGTTTCATGGGCTTTCTCGCGGCTGGCCTGTTCCTGGGTTTCGGCTATCGCCGCGGTTGGCTCTGGGTGCTCGGCTGCATAGCGATCGCCGCGTTCGGCATCGAAACGCTGCAGATGCTGACGCCGGACCGTCATGCCCGGATGTGGGACGCCATGGTCAAGGCCGGCGGTGGCGTGCTCGGCGTGCTCGCCGCGCATATGGTGCTGGTGCTGATCGCCTCCTGAGCGGGTAAATCGAAGACCGGCTTCGCCGAAGCGGATTTCATCGCTATGATGCTGCTCGCGACCGCGATGAAACGGAGACCATATAGCGCATGCTCAAAGCTCTCTTTCGGCAGCGGTCGGCCGAGCGCGACCGCGATAACGACATCGCACGCGCAGAACGCATCGTGCGCCTGCTCGCCGAGATAAGGTCGGAGCTCAATGAGGAAAGGAAGGGCCTCCAGGAGCGTTACGACCGCGCGGTCGGAAATGCCTCAACTCTCACCTTCGCAATCGACGGTGAAGGTGAAAGCGATTGGTCCGACCGCAAACTCAAGGAACTCGAATCCGGCATGGTCTATTGCGAGAAACGCACCAGATCGATCGCGCGGTTCGACGAAGAACTCGCGGAACTGCAGGGGGCGGCGATGAAGCTTCTGGCTCGCGGAGCGAAATAGGCATCTCGCTGCGCCGGACAGCATGGAAAAGGGCTGCCGTCGCACTATCCTCCTCCCGAGGCGACTGGCCTGAACGGAAAGGAGCGAAAATGCCATCCGGCACAAAAACAGCATCGCCGTGCATCTATCCTACGTTCCGCTACCGCGATCCCTCCGCGATGATCGATTTCCTATGCCGTGCTTTCGGCTTCGCGGTTCGCGCAAGATACGGCGAGGGCGACGATGTCCAGCATGCCGAGCTCGAACTCGGTTCCTCCATTATCATGCTGGGAGGGGTCCGTGACGACGAATATGGCGCCATTGTCGGCGAACCGGGCAAGAATTCCGGTAAGTCCGTCTACATCGCTGTCGCCGACACGGATGCGCTTTGCGCTCAGGCCAAGTCGGCCGGCGCTACGATCCTGCGGGAACCTTACGACACCGGTTACGGCAGCCGAGACTTCATGTGCAGGGATCGGGAGGGCAATGTATGGTCCTTCGGCACATACTGGCCGAAGGTCGGCGAAAAGCCGCTCTAGTCAACGGGCCCTGGCGAGCAGTGCGTCGCAATCCAGATGCTCTTCGAGCGCGTCGGCAACGCCGTCGAGCGCGTTCTCCACGACGGTGCGATAGGCGATACCGCCGGGACGGACGCCGAGAACTTCCAGGAATTGCCGCCGAAACCCGTCCGCCGCGAACAGGCCGTGCAGATAGGTGCCGAAGACCCTACCGTCCGGTGAGGTCGCGCCCTCCCCTTTCCCGTCGACCTCTGCAACCGGACGCAGGCAGTCCGGCCCCTCCGTCCGCCCCATGTGGATTTCGTAGCCTTCAAGCGGGGTATCGAACAGGACTGACCGGGCGCTGGTGTTGCGCACGGTTTTTTGCGGCTCCATCACCGTTTCCACGTTGAGTATGCCGAGACCCTCGGCTTCCCGTTCCGCGCCCTCGAGGCCGTCCGGATCGCAGACCCGGCGGCCGAGCATCTGATAGCCTCCGCATAAACCGACGATATGACCGCCACGCCGTCGGTGGGCGGCGAGGTCGCGGTCCCAGCCATTGGCACGGAAATGCGCGAGATCCGCGATGGTCGATTTCGAGCCGGGAATGACGACGAGCCCGGCATCGGCGGGCAGCGGCGTGCCGGGTGGGACGAAGACGACTTCTATCTCGGCCTCGGCGCGAAGCGGGTCGAGGTCGTCGAAATTGGCAATGCGGCCAAGCATGGGAACCGCAACCTTCAGCGCCCTCGTCCGTCCCTCGGCCATACGCTCAAGGACGACGGAATCCTCGGACGGCAGCGCCGCGGCGTCCTTCAGCCAGGGCACGACGCCGAAGCACGGCCAGCCCGTGTATCGTCCGATGGCAGCGAGCCCTTCGTCGAAGAGGGATACGTCGCCGCGGAACTTGTTGACGATATAGCCGACGATCATCTTCCGATCGTCCCCCGGGAGGATATGGTGCGTCCCCACCAGCGCGGCGATGACGCCGCCCCGGTCGATGTCGCCGACCAGCACCACCGGCACGCCGGCTTGCGTGGCGAAGCCCATATTGGCGATGTCGCGGTCGCGCAAATTGATCTCCGCCGGCGAGCCTGCGCCTTCGACCAAGACGAGGTCGGCGCCCTTCCCGACCTCGATCCAGGACGCCATCACCGCGTCGAGCAGGCGGCCCTTCAAGCTTTGATAGTCTCGGGCTCCCGCTTCGCCGAAAACCCTGCCCTGCACGACCACCTGCGCGCCGATGTCGCTCTGTGGCTTCAACAGGACCGGGTTCATGTGGACGGTTGGCGAGACGCCGCAGGCAAGCGCCTGCAGCCATTGCGCGCGGCCGATCTCGCCGGCCGCCGCTTCGCCGGGGATTTCCGCGACGGCGGCATTGTTCGACATGTTCTGCGGCTTGAACGGGCGGACGGAAAGGCCGCGCCGACGCGCTACACGGCAAAGCCCCGCCACGAGCACCGTCTTGCCGACATCCGAGCCGGTGCCCTGAAGCATGATCGCCCTGGTCAAGCCTTCTCCGCCTTCCCGGTTACGGTGGATCGCGCAGCGAGCGGTCCGCCGCGCCATAGGTAAAGCGCCAGGAGAGGTTCCGCGCCCGTCTTCATCGCGTGGCTGACGTTCGAAGGATGATGGATGACAGCGCCAGCCTCCCGTTCGACGAAAGCGCCGTCGCCCTTGCGCCATCCGGTTCCGCCGGTCAGCGGAATGTAGATTTCCTCGGCAAGATGATGATGGTCGGGATAGTGCGTCCACGGCCCCAGGACGAGGAAGCCGCCTGCAATGCTGTCGTTGACGAAATGTCCGCGCGTGCCGAAGAGCTCCATCCAGCCGTAGTCGTCGATGAAGTGTCGTCCGAAATCCGCTTCTGTGTAGGTTTGCCCCCAACGGAAGGCGTTCCGATTCTCGGACAGGTACCGGGCCAGCTTCCCCTCGCCGCCCGCCGAAATCAATGCCACGGAATCGAGATGCCTCAGACAGGGCAAGGACCGCGTTTCCAGATGCCGCGTCGGCATGGATTCAGGTACGCACGCGAGAAAATCCGCGACCGCTCGGTCGTGCCGTCCGCCGAGATATGACAGCGTCTCCGCAAGCAGCCTTGAACCGGCCGGATTGGCTTCCTGTCCTGCGCGCATGAACGCACATCTCCTTTGCGGCCGCCCGCGTTGCGCCACGCCGCCGATGCTTTAGACTGCCGCGCAGGCGAGGAGCAAGTGAAAGGGAGGCCGCCATGGACGCAGTGGTCGATCACGCCGCCCAGTTCGAGTTGACCGAGGACCAGCGTGCCATCTGCGAGATGACGCGGGCCTTCGCCGCCGAACGCGTCGCGCCCCATGCGCTCGATTGGGACAAGCAGCGTTACTTCCCTTCCGACGTTATCCGCGAGACCGGGCCGCTCGGCTTCGGCGGCATCTATATCGGCGAAGACGTTGGCGGCTCGGGCCTCGGCCGCCTGGATGCCGTGCTGATCTTCGAGGCGCTCGCCGCCGCCTGCCCGGCCTTCGCGTCGTTCATCTCGATCCACAACATGGCGGCGTGGATGATCGACAGGTTCGGCGACGAGGCTCAGCGGCAGCGTTTCCTGCCGAAACTGACCTCGATGGAATGGCTGGCGAGCTATTGCCTGACCGAGCCGGGCTCCGGTTCCGACGCGGCCGCGCTCAAGACCCGCGCCGCCAGGAGCGGCGGCAACGGCAGCGACTACGTGCTGAACGGCGCCAAGCAATTCATCTCCGGGGCCGGCGATTCGGACATTTATGTCGCCATGGTGCGCACGGGCGAGGACGGCCCGAAGGGCATCTCCACGCTGGTGATCCCGAAGGACGCGCCCGGCCTTTCCTTCGGCGCGGTCGAAAACAAGATGGGCTGGCACATGCAGTCGACCCGTCAGGTCATCTTCGAGGATTGCAAGGTGCCGGCGGAGAACCTGCTCTCCGGCGAAGGCATCGGCTTCAAGATCGCCATGGCCGGGCTCGACGGCGGCAGGCTGAACATCGCCGCCTGCTCGCTTGGGGGTGCGCAATCCGCATTCGACAAGGCGCTGGCCTATGCGCATGAGCGGCAAGCCTTTGGCCAGCCGATCGACCAGTTCCAGGGACTGCAATTCAAGCTCGCCGACATGGAGACCAATCTCCAGGCCTCGCGCATGCTCCTCTACAGCGCCGCTTCCAGGCTCGACCGCAAGGCCGCCGATGCATCCAAATGGTCGGCCATGGCCAAGCGCTTCGTCACCGACACCTGTTTCGACGTCGCCAACGACGCATTGCAGATCCATGGCGGCTACGGCTATCTCCACGATTACGGCGTTGAAAAACTGGTACGCGACCTGCGCGTGCACCAGATTCTCGAAGGCACCAACGAGATCATGCGCGTCATCATCGCGCGGCATTTGATAGACCGGCATTAGGCACTCGGCAGGTCGGCAATCGAACTCGACTGCCTAATGCCGATTGCCCCTACTGGAGACACTTAGCAATGACCGCAATTGCATTCATCGGCCTCGGCAACATGGGCAACCCCATGGCCGCCAATCTGGTCAAGGCCGGGCACGATGTGCGCGGCTTCGACCTTGTCCCGCAAAACCTCAAGGTCGCCCGCGACAACGGCGTCACCGTCATGGCGAACGCGCCCGCGGCGGTGAAGGATGCGGAAATCGTCATCACCATGCTGCCGGCCGGCAAACACGTGCTCTCCGTCTATGGCGACATTGTCGCCAAGGCCGGCAAAGGCACGCTCTTCATCGATTCCTCCACCATCGACGTGGATTCCGCACGCAAGGCGCACGCCGTGGCCAGGGAGCACGGCATGCTGTCGGTGGACGCACCCGTCTCGGGCGGCGTCGGTGGGGCGACCGCCGGCACGCTGACCTTCATGGCCGGCGGCTCGAAGGACGCCTTCGCCAGGGCCGAGCCGGTCCTCGAGCCGATGGCCGGCCGCATCGTCCATTGCGGCGAAGGTGGCGCCGGGCAGGCGGCGAAGATTTGCAACAACATGATCCTCGGCATCTCCATGATCGGCGTAGGCGAGGCTTTTGTGCTGGCGGAAAAGCTTGGCCTCTCGCACCAGGCGCTTTTCGACGTGGCCTCGACCTCGTCCGGCCA
>JBQCFA010000202.1:0-3039 GCA_051959695.1 Rhizobiaceae bacterium | reverse complement strand
GTCGAAGGCGTGACCATCGCCACCACCGCCGATAAGTTCGCCGACGGCAGCTTGGCGCCGGCGCTCCGGCCCGCGACGGACGACGACGCGATCGGGGCCATCAACAGCGCTCTCGCCGGCGACGGCTGGTTCCTCGACATCGCGGCCGGCGCGCGGCCGCAAGCGCCGATCGAAATCCAGAGCGCCCAGGCCGGCGGTCAGGTGCATACGCGTCTCGCGGCCCGCGTCGGCGAGGAGGCCGAGGCAACGATCGTGGAGCGCCATCTCGGGACGGGCGACGCGCTCGCTTCTTCCGTCACCAACATCGTCGTCGGCGACGGAGCGGAACTCCGCTGGCTGATCGTGCAGGAACAGCCGGGCGGCGCGACCCATCTCGGACAGTTCAACGCATGGGTCGGCAAGAACGCCAAGCTCACGCTCTTTATCATGAATCTTGGCGGCAAGCTGGTGCGCCAGGAAATCCGCGTCGACGCCAAGGGCGAGGGCGGGGAATTCATCCTGCGCGGCGTCAATATGCTGGCGGGCTCGGCGCATTGCGACGTCACCATGGTGCTCGACCATTCCGCATTCGGGACGAAGTCGACGGAAGTCGTCCGCAATATCGTCACCGGCAAGGCGGAAGGCGCTTTCCAGGGACAGATCAGGGTGGCGCAGCAGGCGCAGAAGACCGACGCCAAGATGGCCTGCAACACACTTTTGCTTTCCGACGAAGGCGGTTTCTCGGTGAAGCCGGAACTGGAGATTTTCGCCGACGACGTGGTCTGTGGCCACGGCGCGACGGTGGCCGAGATCGACCGCAACAGCCTGTTCTACCTGATGGCGCGCGGGATCGAGGAGAAGACGGCGCGCGGTTTGCTGGTGAAAGCCTTCCTGGCCGAGGTCATCGAGGAACTCGACGACGAGCCGATCGTGGCGGCGCTTGAAGCGAAGCTCGACGGCTGGTTCGCGGAGCATGGTTGAGATGACTTTGGTGCGTCATTCGAGGCTCGGTCCGCTCGCCCCTCAGGATGAGGTAGGTTGGTGCTCGACGGCGACAAACATTCTTGCCGAAGCGGCACTTGGACGAGGGGCAGTCCCCCATCGTCCTCATCCTGAGGTGCGAGCCTGAAAGGCGAGCCTCGAAGGACGCACGGAATCGAGAAGTAGAAGACATGGACCAGAAAGTCGAACACGCTCCCTATGACGTCGAGGCGATCCGCCGCGACTTCCCGATCCTGTCGCGCACCGTCCACGGCAAGCCGCTTGTCTATCTCGACAACGGCGCCTCGGCGCAGAAGCCGCAGGCGGTGATCGACGCCGTCACGCACGCCTATACGAACGAATACGCAAATGTGCATCGCGGCCTGCATTTCCTCTCCAATGCCGCAACCGACGCCTATGAGAAGGCGCGCGAGACCGTTCGCCGCTTCCTCAACGCCGCGAGTGTGGACGAGATCGTCTTCACCAAGAACACGACCGAGGCGATCAACACGGTTGCCTACGGCTTCGGCATGCCGCGGATCGGCGAGGGCGACGAGATCGTGCTTTCCATCATGGAGCATCATTCCAACATCGTACCGTGGCATTTCATCCGCGAGCGCCAGGGCGCCAAGCTGGTCTGGGTGCCGGTCGACGACGAGGGTGTGCTGCACCTGGAGGAATTCGAGAAGCGGCTGACCGACCGAACCAAGCTCGTCGCCATCACGCATATGTCGAACGTGCTCGGCACCGTCGCGCCCGTGAAGGAGATGGTCCGCATCGCGCACGAACGCGGCATCCCGGTGCTGGTCGACGGCTCACAGGGCGCGGTTCACCTGCCGGTCGACGTTCGCGACCTGGGCTGCGATTTCTACGTCTTCACCGGCCACAAGGTCTATGGTCCGTCCGGCATCGGCGCGCTTTACGGACGCAAGGAGATGCTGGAGGGCATGCAGCCGTTCCAGGGCGGCGGCGAGATGATCTTCGACGTCACCGAAGACATGGTTACCTACAACGATCCGCCGCACCGGTTCGAAGCGGGCACCCCGCCGATCGTGCAGGCGATCGGGCTGGGTGCCGCGCTTGAATACATGGAAGGGGTGGGGCGCGAGGCTATCGCGGCGCATGAGGCGAGCTTGCGCGACTATGCGCATGAACGCCTCCGCGGCATCAATTCGCTGCGCATCTACGGCAACGCGCCGGGCAAGGGCGCGATCGTCTCCTTCAACCTGGAGGGCATCCACCCGCACGACGTATCGATGGTGATCGACCGCTCGGGCGTCGCCGTACGGGCCGGCACCCATTGCGCCCAGCCGCTGTTGCAGCGTTTCGGCACGACTTCTACCTGTCGGGCGTCGTTTGGCCTATATAACACCATGGCCGAGGTGGATGCGCTGGCCGAGGCGCTGGAGAAGGCGCGCAAATTCTTTGGATGACGTGATGGACGACATGCCCACAAAGATCGCTGAGGAGACGGCCGCCGAGACCAAGGGGCCGCATTCGGCGTCAAGCATCACGCCGGAGGAACTGGCGCGGCTGACCGACGATATCGTCTCGGCGCTGAAGACGGTCTATGATCCGGAAATCCCCGCCGATATTTATGAACTCGGACTGATCTACAAGATCGACATCGAGGACGACAGGTCGGTGAAGATCGAGATGACGCTGACGGCGCCTGGCTGCCCGGTCGCCGGCGAGATGCCGGGGTGGGTGCAGAACGCGGTCAGTGCCGTCGAAGGCGTTTCGGATGTCGATGTCGATATGGTGTTCGATCCGCCGTGGACGCCGGACCGTATGTCGGAAGAGGCGCAGGTGGCGCTCGGGTGGTACTGAGCCGTCGGCGAGGCCGTTCGACGGCTCGCCGACAGCTTCGGTCCTGTCGTTATTGCAGGACCTCGACAATCTTGCGGGTTTGCGGGTCGACCAGCACGGTCTGGCCGTTGACGACCATATAGTCGTACTGGACCTGCATGTCCGGAACGTCCAGTTGGCGGATTTCGACGCTGTCGGGCACCACCGTGCCGACCTCGACCGTCGTATCCGACGGAAGGACGACGGGGGCAGGATTCTGCTTGACGACGT
>JBQCFA010000201.1:0-9438 GCA_051959695.1 Rhizobiaceae bacterium | reverse complement strand
TCCGGCGCAAGCGAGATGCCGACGGAGACGATCCCTCCCTCCTCGTTGACATCGCGCACGATCAGTTCGACCGGGCCGAACGAGACGCGATCGGCGTATTCGGCGCGGCCACCGAGGCGATCTTTCATCAGCTCGGCGATGGTCTTGTCCTGTTCTTCCGGCCGGACCTCCGGCCCGTAGGCCTCCTGCAATTCGCGGGCGGGCCGCGTCGGGTCGATCGCGAAGGCTCCGAAGAATTCGGCGTCGTCCTCCGCCACCGGGGCCGGGCTGGCGAACAGCCGGTCGAGGAGGCGCGGATAGCGCTGCGATATGAACAGGTAGACATAGTCGCCGGCGCGCAGGCGGCCGGCATACTGGAAGCGCATGGACTGGCCGTCGCGCACGACGAGCGACGGCCGCGCCCAGCGCGGCAGCCTCACCCCGCGCGCGACAGGGCTGTCGGGAACGACGCGGTAGGCGAGCAGTTCGTGATGCGCCGTGCCGGGCAGTTCGAGTTCGACCTTGTCGACGGGGCCGATGCGCGGCGGCACGACGAGACCGAGGCGCCGGGCCACCGGATTGATGGTCCAGCCCTGCACGACCAGCGATATCAGCACGACGATGAAGGCCGTGTTGAAATAGAGCATGCCGTGGTCGAGCCGGTAGAGGACCGGCAGGATGGCGAGCAGGATGGAAACGGCGCCGCGCAACCCGACCCACGCCACGAACCCGGTCTCCGCGCGCTGGTAGTTGAACGGCAGCAGAGAGAGCCACACGGCCACCGGTCGCGCCACGAAGATGAGGAACAGCGCGATGCCGGTGGCGGGCAGCGCGATCGAGGCGAATTGCGAGGGCGTCGCCAGAAGGCCGAGAACCAGGAACATGATGATCTGCGCCAGCCACGAGACGCCTTCGAGGAACCGGCGGACGGTACCTTCGGAGCGGATGGCGCCGTTGCCGGCATAGAGCCCCGCGACATAGACGGCGAGGAAGCCGCTGCCGCCGACGGCGCCGGCCAGCGAAAAGACGAGGAGCGACAGCGCCAGGACGAAGATCGGGGTCAGCCCGCGTTCCATGCGGATCCTGTTGACCAGCCCGACGATCACCAGGCCGCCCGCTATTCCGAAGAATGTTCCGAGGATCATCTGCTTGAGGAAAAGGAGCAGCACCGCTGCCGAGAGACTTTCGAAGCCGCCGCCGGACGAGATGATCTGCACCAGCACGATCGTCAGGAAGATCGCCATCGGATCGTTGGAGCCCGACTCGACCTCGAGGGTGGAACGCACGCGGTCGCGGATATTGATGCCCCCGACGCGCAGCAGGAAGAACACGGCGGCGGCGTCGGTCGAGGCGACGATGGCGCCGAGCAGCAGGCCCTCCATCACCGTCAGCCCAAGCATATAGTGTGCGGCGACGCCGACGAGGCCGGCAGTTACCAGCACGCCGAACGTCGCGGTGACGACCGCGGGACCGGCCGCCTGGCGAAAGGCATGGATGGGCGTGCCGAAACCGGAATCGAACAGGATGAGCGCCAGCGCCAGGCTGCCGACGAAATAGGCCGCCGGGCCATTGTCGAAACTGATGCCGAGCCCGTCGACCCCGGCGATCAGGCCGATGCCCAGGAAGAGAAGCAGCAACGGCGCGCCGAAGCGGAAGGCGATCAGGCTGGAGAAGGTGGCCAGCAGCACCAGCACCATGCTGACCAGCGTCACGATGTAGATGGCATCCATCATGGCGTCCCCTCGTCGTCTGCCGCCCGTGGCGGCGCCCCTGACGCATGTCTCCTGAAAGTGGGCAGCGGTTTCAGGATAAAGACATGCGTATAATCAAAAACCTAAAGGGCACGGAGCGGATCTGAAAAGATCGCGACGCGCCCGGCGCACCGCTCTTCCTTCCCTCGGGCGCTGGCAACAAGGTCGGGTGACAGGGTTGCTCCGAAGCGATCCTGCGCGTCTACGCCATGCAAGGGAGTGGCGCGGGGCGGCCACCATGCCAATGTAGAAGTTGAATCGGACGAAATAAAGTTGCGGGAACGATAAACCGTGCTTCAGTCGTTCGGAGTGGACGAGACGGTCGGGCTGTCGCCGGCCGTCAGCCCCTCCTCGGGAATCCGGCACCAGGCGAGCCACGAGCCGACGGCGATCGCTCCCATGATCGGGATGACGATGGTCATGGCGAGCACGGGATCGGCGAACAGGGAGGCGGCCATGCCGCCGACCATGCCCGCGCCCATCTGCATGAAGCCCATGGCCGCCGACGCGGCGCCCGCCGTCCTCGGGAACGGCGCCATGGCGGCGGTCATCATCGCCGGCTGGCAGAATGCGATACCCACCGCGTAGCAGCCTACCGGCCCCATGACGTTCCAGTAGCTCGGTCCCTGCAGGCTGAGCAGCAGGATGAGCGCGATGGCGCCGGCAACGACGAACAGCGCGCCGACGCCGACCAGCCGGAAAGCGCCGAAACGCGGCATCAAGGCGCGGAGGATCAGCGAGCCGACGAAATAACTGCCCGTTTGCATCAGCATGCCGATCCCGAAAGCGGTCGGCGACATGCCGACCCGCGTCATCAGCACGAAGGGAAGCATCGTCGCCATCGCATAGATGGCGCCGGAGGTGCCGGCGACGACGAGGCTCGGCAGCACGAAGCGGGGATTGGTCATAAGTTCCCGATAGGTGCGCAGCAGCGCCCGCGGCCTGATCCGCGACAAATCCCTGCGCACCGTCTCCTTTATGGCGAAGATGGTCATCAGCATGATCGCCACGCTGAGCCCTGCCATCAGCAGGAAGATCGCGTGCCAGCCGAAGAACTCCAGCGTGAAGCCGCCGAGAGTGGGCGCGATCGCCGGTCCCACCGCCAGGATGATTGCGACGAGGTTGAGGATGCGCGCCGAGCTTTCGCTGGTGAAGAGGTCGCGCACGATGGCGCGCGAGACGGCGAGCCCGGCCGCGGCGCCGACGCCCTGCAGGAAACGGGCGAAGATAAGGATGTCGATGCTTGGGGCGAGCACCGCGAGGAAGCTGCCCGCGAGGTAGATCGCCATGAAGGCGATGGTGATGGGGCGTCGTCCGAACCCGTCGGAAAGCGGCCCGCATACGAGCTGGGCAAAGGAGAAGCCGGCAAAATAGAGCGACAGCGTCCATTTGACCACCGACTCGGTGCTGCCGAAAGCGTGGACGATCTCCGGCATGGCCGGCGTGAAGAGCGACAACGACATCGGCCCGATGGCCACGAGAAGGCCGCCGACGATCGAGACGCGCCGCTCGCTCATCACCGGGGGGCTGGCGGTCTCCTCTGAGGCCGGGCGCGGTGCCGTGCTCATGCCTCCGTCCCCTCCCTGGCGTTGCCCTGCCGGGTCCGCATCTCAGCGAGATTGTCGCGGGCCTGCCGGAGCAGTCTCAGCAGCGTCGCCCAATCCGCGGGATCCATCGAGGCGGCCGCGTCCTTCCGGATCGACATCGCCGCGGCATCGACATGGCCGAGCGCCTTGGACGCCGCGTCGGTGAGACGCACCAGCTTGGCGCGTCGATCATCCGGATCGGGCAGACGTTCGACCAGCCCCTTGGCCTCCAGACGGTCGACATAGGTGGAGAGGGTCATCGCCTCTATGCCGATACGCTCGGCAAGCACGTTCTGCCGCACCACGCCGGCACGCGCCGCGTGCGCGAGCGCGCGACCTTCGCCCGGTGTGAGCCCGAGTCCCGCCTCCGAAATGCGCCGGTCCATCTCCGCACGGATGAAGCGCGACAGATCGGTGACGAGGAAACCGAATGAATTCGGATCGATGAGTGCAGGCATCTATCTTAGTAAGGAAAACTTATGATAAGAAAAACTTAGTATGGCGAGCCTCATTTCGTCAATCCCCGCATCGCGTCGGTTGCGCGGCGCGGGGCGGCTCACTAAATCGGGCTCGGGCATGGCCTCGCCCGGCGCACTCACCTACCCACCTCGAAAGTCTTCGCATGCCATCCAGCTCGCCAACGATCGATCTTGCCACGCATCCCCTCGCTGCCTGGGGCGGGCAGCTCGGCTTGCCCGACTATGCACAGATCAGGCAGGAGGATTTCGCTGCGGCCTTCGAGGCGGCGCTCGCCGCCCACGAAGCGGAAATCGAGCAGATAGCCGGCAATGCCGATGCCCCGACGATCGGGAATACGCTCGCCGCCTTCGAACTTGCCGGCGAGCCGCTGTCGCGCGTTTCCGCTATCTTCTGGTGCCTGGCAGGCGCCCACACCAACGATGCGATCCAGGCGCTGGAGCGGGACATCGCGCCGAAAATGGCCGCGCACTACTCGGCGATCTATATGAACGACCGGCTTTTCGCCCGCATCGACGCGCTGCAGGCCAAGGCGGCGGAACTGAACCTCGACGCGGAGACCGCGCGCGTCCTCGAGAAGACCTGGAAGCGCTTCGTGCGCGCCGGTGCGAAACTCGACAAGCCGAAGAAGGACCGATTGGCGGCGATCAGCAGCGAGCTTGCCTCCCTCGGCACCTCCTTCGGCCAGAACGTACTCACCGACGAGAAGGAGTGGGTCCTTTTCCTTGGCGAGGAGGACTTGGCCGGTATTCCGGACTTCCTGCGCGATTCGATGGCCGAAGCGGCGACCTCGCGCGAACAGGCGGGCAGGTTCGCCGTCACCCTGGCGCGCTCCATCGTCATTCCTTTCCTTACCTTTTCCTCCCGCCGCGACCTGCGCGAAAAAGCCTTCCGGGCTTTCGCCAGGCGAGGCGAGAATGGCGGCGCGGCCGACAATGGCGACATCGTCCGCAGGACGCTCGCGCTGCGCGCCGAGAAGGCGAAGCTGCTTGGCTATGAAACCTACGCGGCGCTGAAGCTCGACGACACGATGGCGAAAACGCCGGACGCCGTGATGGATCTCCTGCGGCCGGTCTGGAACAAGGCGCTGGAAAAAGCGACGGCCGATCAGGCCGAATTGCAGAGGCTGGCGGAAGCGGGCGGCCAGAACGAGGCGATCGCCGCCTGGGACTGGCGCTACTATGCCGAGAAGCTGCGCGCCGAAAAATACGCGTTCGACGAAGCGGAGCTGAAGCCCTACCTGCAGCTCGACCGCGTCATCGATGCCTGCTTCGATGTCGCCAACCGCCTATTCGGCCTGACATTCGAAGAGAAGAAGGGCATTTCGGGCTGGCATCCGGATGTCCGCGTCTTCGAGGTCAAGGATGCGGCCGGAGCCGATCGCGCCACCTTCCTCGCCGATTATTTCGCCCGGCCGTCAAAACGCTCCGGCGCCTGGATGAGCAGTCTCGAATCCGGCTATAGGCTCGGCGACGGCTCCCGCCCGATCGTCTACAACATCATGAACTTCGCCAAGCCGGGCAAGGGCGAGCAGGCGCTGCTGTCACTCGACGAAGCGCGCACGCTCTTTCACGAATTCGGCCACGCGCTGCACGGCATGCTGACTGAAGTCACGTGGCCATCCGTGTCCGGCACTTCGGTGGCTCGCGATTTCGTAGAGCTGCCCTCGCAGCTTTACGAGCACTGGCTGACCGTCCCCGAAATCCTCGAGAAGCACGCCCGCCACGTCCGTACCGGCGAGCCGATGCCGAAGGCGCTGGTGGAGAAGATGCTCGCCGCGAAGAATTTCGACGCCGGTTTCGCGACCGTCGAATACACTTCCTCGGCCCTGGTCGACATGGCCTATCATGCACGGCCCGCCGCGCCGCAGGACCCGCTTCGTTTCGAGGCCGAGACGCTCGAGAAAATCGAGATGCCGGACGCCATCATCATGCGCCACCGCACGCCCCATTTCCTTCACGTCTTCTCCGGCGAGGGCTACTCGGCCGGCTACTATTCCTACATGTGGTCGGAGGTTCTCGACGCCGACGCGTTCTCCGCCTTCGAGGAAACCGGGGACCCCTTCGATCCGGCATTGGCTGAAAGGCTCAGGAAGAACATCTATGCCGCCGGCGGCTCCGTCGATCCTGAGGCGCTCTACATGGCCTTCCGCGGCAAGATGCCGACGCCTGAAGCCATGATGGAGAAACGTGGGCTTGTATAAGTCGAGTCGCTTCCCGCCGATTTATTTAAGAACCCGGACCTGGACCTGTTCGCCCTTCCTGAGGCAATCCTCCGGGATATAAGGCCAGGTCGCCTTCTTGCAGGAGTCGGTGGTGAACCTGCCGGGCCTGACCGCGCGGACACCCCGCACCGGGGCGGAGCCGTCGTCACTCGACCGAATGACATTTTGGGTGGTTGCTTCATGGATGGTCGCTTGCGGCAGACTGCCCGCCTGCGAAGAAGACTCCGTCGTCAGCATTGCGGCGGCCGCGCCACATACGCAAATGCCCAGGCCGGCGGCGGTAAGAAGCTTGAATCGCGGTCTCATGGTCGTTCCCACCTCGATTTTGCCTTGTCTGCTCACGCAACGTTACGGCGTGTCACAAGGTTCCCAGCCCCCTCGGTGAATTTCGCCCCGCGCCGGTGCGTGGTTAACCGAAGGTGGGCATCGTTCATCCGACGCCTCTTTCGCAGCTGCGAAAAACACTGTATGAGCGCCGCAATCGAAACGAGGCGCATCAGGCCCATGAATTGGCGGCGCCCGTCAAATCTCCCGAGCTGGAAGCCATGAAACTCCGCAATATCGCGATCATCGCCCATGTCGATCATGGGAAAACCACTCTCGTCGATGCGCTTTTGAAGCAGTCGGGCGCCGTCCGCGACAACCAGCGGGTAGCGGAACGCGCGCTCGATTCCAACGACCTGGAGAAGGAACGCGGCATCACCATCCTCGCCAAGGCGACCTCGGTCGAATGGGGCGATACCCGCATCAACATCGTCGACACGCCGGGCCACGCCGATTTCGGCGGCGAGGTGGAGCGCATCCTGAACATGGTGGACGGCGCCATCGTGCTGGTGGATGCTGCCGAAGGACCGATGCCGCAGACAAAGTTCGTCGTCGGCAAGGCGCTCAAGGTCGGGCTGAAGCCGATCGTCGCAATCAACAAGATCGACCGCCCCGACGCCCGCCACATCGAGGTCGTTAACGAGGTCTTCGACCTCTTCGCCGCGCTCGACGCCACCGACGAGCAGCTCGATTTCCCGATCCTCTACGGCTCCGGCCGCGACGGCTGGATGGCCGACAAGCCGGAAGGCCCGAAGGATGCCGGCCTCGCTCCCCTGTTTGATCTCGTCCTGCGCCATGTTCCCGAACCGACCGTGCATGCCGGTCCGTTCCGCATGATCGGCACCATCCTCGAAGCCAATCCGTTCCTCGGACGCATCGTCACCGGCCGCATCGAGGCGGGCACCATCAAGCCGAACCAGGCGGTCAAGGTCCTCCATCACGACGGCGCGCTGCTCGAAAGCGGCCGCATCTCCAAGATCCTCGCCTTTCGCGGCCTGGAGCGCCAGCCGATCGAGGAAGCTTCCGCCGGCGACATCGTCGCCATCGCCGGGCTGGCCAAGGGGACCGTCGCCGACACGTTCTGCGATCCGTCGGTCACCGAGCCGCTGCCGGCGCAGCCGATCGACCCGCCGACCGTCACCATGTCCTTCCTCGTCAACGATTCGCCGCTTGCCGGCACCGAGGGCGACAAGGTGACGAGCCGCGTCATCCGCGACCGCCTGCTGCGCGAGGCGGAAGGCAACGTGGCGCTGAAGATCGAGGAGTCGGCCGACAAGGATTCCTTCTATGTCTCCGGCCGCGGCGAATTGCAGCTCGCCGTGCTGATCGAGACCATGCGCCGCGAAGGCTTCGAGCTCGCCGTCTCGCGCCCGCGCGTCGTCATGCAGAAGGACGAGGCCGGACGGCTTCTCGAACCCGTCGAGGAAGTCGTCATCGACGTCGACGAGGAGCATGCCGGAATCGTCGTGCAGAAGATGTCGGAACGCAAGGCCGAGATGGTCGAACTGCGGCCGTCGGGCGGCAACCGCCAGCGCCTGGTCTTCCACGCGCCGACGCGGGGGCTTATCGGCTACCAGTCGGAACTCCTGACCGATACGCGCGGCACCGCCGTGATGAACCGCCTGTTCCATGCCTATGAGCCGTGGAAGGGCGAGATCGGCGGCCGCGTCAACGGCGTGCTGATCTCCAACGACCAGGGCGAGGCGGTCGCCTATGCGCTGTGGAACCTGGAGGATCGCGGCCCGATGGTCATCGACCCCGGCGTCAAGGTCTACCAGGGCATGATCGTCGGCATCCATACCCGCGACAACGATCTCGAGGTCAACGTCCTGAAGGGCAAGAAGCTGACCAATATCCGCGCCGCAGGCAAGGACGAGGCGGTCAAGCTGACCCCGCCGGTGCGCATGACGCTCGAACGCGCGCTCGCCTGGATCCAGGACGACGAACTGGTCGAGGTGACGCCGAAATCGATCCGGCTGAGGAAATTCCATCTCGACCCGAACGAGCGCAAGCGCTCGGAAAAGGCCCGCACGCTCGGCGCCGCCTGAGGAAGGCGCGATCATGGCGGAGACCGGCGACCGCATCCGCATCCGCTCCACCGAGCTTCTGTCCGACGGATGGACCAAGCTCAAGAAGGTCGTACTCGACTACCGGCGGCGCGACGGCGGCTCGGACACGCAGATACGGGAAGTCTATGAACGCGGGGAGGCCGCGACGGTCCTGCCCTGCGATCCCGATCGCGGCACCGTGCTTTTGGTGCGGCAGTTCCGCCTCCCGGTCTATCTGACGAGCGGGATGGAAGACATGCTGGAAGCCTGCGCCGGCGTGCTTGACGAGGGCGAGGATGCCGAAACCTGCATCCTTCGCGAGGCGGAAGAGGAAATGGGCTACAGGCTGCGCGAGCTGAAGCGCGTCTGCAGCGCCTACACGATCCCCGGCAGCGTCACCGAGCGCGTGACCTTCTTCATCGCCCGCTACTCGCCCGGCGACAAAGTGTCGGAGGGCGGCGGCCATCCCGACGAGGGCGAGGATATCGAGGTGGTGGAGATGAGCCTCGACGACGCCTGCGCCGCCACCCGCGACGGCCGCATCGTCGACGCCAAGACCATTCTGCTTTTGCAGGCGCTGGTGATCGAAGAGACCGGCTTGCGCGCGGAGCCCTGACAGGGACCGCTCCATCCGGCAGAATCGCGGCGTGGGCAAGCCGTCCTTCCGGAGGCATCATGCCCAGCCCAACTTACACGCCCTTGGCCGAGGCGATCCGCGGCAGGCGGCGAGGCGGACCTACCGCGCCATTTTGTGGTACTCGGCGTTCGGTTGCATGTCGACGGCGGCCGACACCCGGTTCGACATGTTGAAGAAGCCCGCGACGGAGGCGATGTCCCAGATGTCGCGGTCGGTGAAGCCCGCGTCGCGCAGCGCCTGGCGGTCGGTTTCCTCGATCCTGTCCGGCGTTTCGGTAAGTTTGACGGCGAAATCGAGCATCGCCTTCTGCTTCGGCGTCAGCTCCGCGACCCGGTAGTTCATCGCCATCATCTCGCCGAGCACCGGGTCGCCGGAAAGCTGGCGCACGGCCGCTCCGTGCGCCGTCAGGCAA
>JBQCFA010000200.1:0-3844 GCA_051959695.1 Rhizobiaceae bacterium | reverse complement strand
GGGCTTCTTCGCCGGCTACAGCGGCCTCGACCGCTCGGTCCACGGGCTCGCCGGCGCCGCCGAATGGCCGGTGCTGCGGTCGATGCTGCCCGATGTGAACGGTTTGCGCGTCGTCGACCTCGGCTGCGGCTATGGCTGGTTCTGCCGCTGGGCGCGCGAACAGGGCGCGAAGGAAGTCCTCGGCCTCGACATATCGGAGAAGATGCTGGATCGAGCGCGGGGCGCCACGACGGACCGCGCCGTCGCTTATCGCCGCGCCGATCTGGAGGAACTGTCGCTCCCGCCTGCATCCTTCGACCTCGTCTACAGCTCGCTTGCCTTCCACTACGTCGAGGATGCGGAGCGTCTCTACCGCACCATCCACGCCGCGCTGGCGGCGGGCGGGCGGCTGGTTTTTTCCACCGAGCATCCGATCTTCATGGCGTCGGCGCACCATCGCTGGATGCGGAAGGAGGATGGCGCCCGGACCTGGCCGGTCGACCGCTATTCCGTCGAGGGCCTGCGCGTCGTCAGATGGTTCGACGCCGACGTAGTCAAATACCACCGGACGATGGCCACGACCGTCAATCTTCTCGTCGGCGCCGGCTTCCGCCTCCTGCGGCTGGAGGAATTCTCCCCCACCGCCGGGCAGGTGGAGGCGAACCCCGAACTGGCCGAGGAAATCGACCGGCCGATGTTCATGATGCTCGCGGCGCAGAAATAAGTCGACGGCCGCTATCGACCGTCGCCCTCAGCAGCGGTGGAAATAACGGTAGGTGTCGGGGGCACCCATCCATTTGAAGCTGGGCGCCAGGCCACCATGGCTGTTGATCCAGCTTCTGATGTCGGGCGCGTAGGCATGCCAGAGCACGGCCTGCATTTGCGGCTTGTGCGCCAAGTGGAAACCGAAGCGGGCGGCCGGCATGACGCAGATATGCTCGCGCGGGATATAGCCGAGCATCACCGTGCACGCCGATTGGCAGGCGCCGACGATGCGCACATGCACGCCCTCCGCCGCTAGGTGCTTCCAGCGCTGGCTGTAGGCCGCGACGCTGCCGCCATGATTGTCAGAAATGTCGATGGTTCGCGGCGCCGCCCAGCCCGGAACGAGCCAGGCCATCGTGAACATGCCCACCCAGAAAAGCCTCGCAAGCATCGCAGCCTCCGAAACCGGACGAACCGATCCGGCCGGAAAGCTACTCCCGGGCCGGGATGCCTGGCAATGGCCGGATGCAGCCGCCGCAGGACGAGTAGGTTTTTGCTCCTCAGTCGCCCACGAATATCTTCTTGATGACGTCCGCATAGACCACGCAGGCGGTTCCATCATCGCTGATGCCCTCATGGCCACAGCCATGACTTCTTGCGAAAGCAGCGATGATCGATATCGCCATGATCCCGCCGAAGAGCAGCATATGGTTCCGTCGGTTGCGCCGCTTCAAGTTTAGAAGAACGAGCGCATTATCCTCTTGACTTGCGGCTGGAGGGACCGGCGGTCGGAGGCTGTTGATCCGGTCCGCCAGCTTTTGCGCCTCGGCGAGGTCGTGCCCTACAAATGAAGAGATGCAGAACGATCGTTTCGCGGTGAAGCCATCAAGCCGCCTTGAATCATGAGCAGCCCGAAGCGCCTGCTCTTCTTCCAGTCCGACAAAGTCGAGAAAGATCATACCGTCAGACTGCGAAATATAAGCCCGACCGAGACGGGCGAGATCAAATCGCCTCGAATAGAGCATCGCATTGACCGTCAGGACATTTTGGACCAGTTCAAGCCTTGGGTAGCGACGGACCGCGCTCAAAATCTCAAGCGGGCCTGCGCCCAGAAAGAGCAACGCCAGCAGCATCAATCCAAGATGGAAGATGGACGCGGATATTGCTGTCGGCCACGGGATAAAAAGCGCGGCCCACCCTATCCCGACACCTACGACTAACGTCCAGACGCCCATTCTGCCGACGCGCAAGCGACGGATCGGGTAGAGAAGTAAATCCGGAGAGGATCGGTTGGGGTTCTGGATTTCGTCGGATGTAGCGCTCATGTGCATATAAGATAAGCAAGATCTTCAAACAAACAGGTAATAAAGCAACTACAATATTATTTTTGCTGTGTGAGCCCCCTCACCCCGCCAACCAGCATCTTCGTCGCCAGCGCGGCATATTCCTCGCGGCTCACCGCCCCGTCCTCGCGGAACCACATGTAGAACCAGTTGAGCATGCCGAAGAGGCTCATGGTCACCGGCTTGAGCAGCCTGCCGTCCGCGAAGGCGTCCGGCTCGACCGCGCGGATCGCCTCGGCGAAGATGGCCACCAGCCGCCGCTCCAGCGCCTTCAGCTCCACCTGCCCGGGCTCGGGCAAGAGACGCAGCGCATCGATCTGCACCTTGTGTTCGGCATCGGCGTCGCGATAGGCGTCGAGCAGCGCCGCGACCAGCCGGCCGAGCCGCTCTGCGGGATCGAAGCCGGCATCGTCGGCCGCTTCCACCACTTCAACCAACGCTTCCAGATGACTGGAAAGAATCCCGAAAAGCAGCGCCTCCTTGGAGGCGTAGTAGTGATAGAGCAGCGCCTTTGAGACGCCGCATTCGGCCGCCAGCCCCGCCATGGAGGCCCGGTCATAGCCGTCGCGCGCGAACGCGATCGCGGCGCGATGCAGGATCGCCTCGCGCTTGTCGTCATAGTCGGCGGCGCGGCTGCGAGGCATCAGGCCTTCGGCCGCTTGTCGACGATGCGCACCGCCTTGCCCTGGCTGCGGGCGACCCCTTCAGGCGGCAGGCAATTCACCCTGACCGTCACGCCGACCACGTCCTTGATGCGCTCGCCGAGCGCGCTCGCGGCGGCCATCCGGCGTTCCTCGGCCATCTCCGCTGTCGCGACCTCGACATGGACGATCATCGCATCCATGCGGCCCTCGCGCGCAAGCTCAATCTGGAAATGCGGCGCCAGCCCCTCGACCTTGAGGATCTGCTCCTCGATCTGGGTCGGGAAGACGTTGACGCCGCGCAGGATCATCATGTCGTCGGAACGCCCGGTGATCTTCTCCATGCGCCGCATGGAGCGCGCCGTGCCCGGCAGCAGCCGCGTCAGGTCGCGCGTGCGATAGCGGATGACCGGAAAGGCCTCCTTGGTCAGCGAGGTGAAGACGAGTTCGCCCTTCTCGCCGTCGGCCACCGGCTCGCCGGTCTCGGGATCGACGATCTCTGGGTAGAAATGGTCCTCCCAGACATGCAGCCCGTCCTTGGTCTCCACGCATTCGTTGGCGACGCCCGGCCCCATCACCTCCGACAGGCCGTAGATGTCGACGGCGTGCATGTCGAAGGCCTCCTCGATCTCGGCGCGCATGGCGTTGGTCCACGGCTCGGCGCCGAAGATGCCGACCTGCAGCGGGCTTTTCCTGGGATCGAGGCCCTGCGCGCGGTATTCGTCGAGGATGGAGAGCATGTAGGACGGCGTCACCATGATGGTGGTCGCGGCGAAATCCTCAATCAGCGTCACCTGACGTGTCGTCATGCCGCCCGAGGCCGGAACGACCGTGCAGCCGAGCCGTTCGGCGCCGTAATTCGCGCCGAGCCCGCCGGGGTAAAGGCCGTAACCATAGGCGACGTGGACGAGGTCGCCCGGCCGCGTGCCGGATGCCCGGAGCGAGCGGGCCATGCAGTCGGCCCACACGTCGAGATCGTTCCGGGTGTATCCGACGACGGTCGGCTTGCCTGTGGTGCCCGACGAAGCATGGATGCGCAGCACCTTCTCGCGCGGCACCGCGAACATGCCGAACGGATAGTTCTCGCGCAGATCCTGCTTCACGGTGAAAGGGAAGTTGCGCAGGTCCGAAAGACTTTTCAGGTCGTGGGGATGCACGCCCTTGGCATCGAACGCC
>JBQCFA010000199.1:0-8045 GCA_051959695.1 Rhizobiaceae bacterium | reverse complement strand
GGCCACGCGCTCGCCTGCGAGCGCGCCTTTCTTGCCGTGCTCGACGGTTACTGCCGCACGCCGATCGCGGGTCTCGCGCGGGTCGACGGCGATAGGCTAGGATTTCGCGGCATGGTCCTGACGCCGGACGGGCGCGAATGCCACGAGATCGCGCTTGACGGAACTGCCAGCGAGGCAGAGGCGATCGGCCGGGAGGCTGGTGCCGCCATCCGTGAAAAAGCCGGCACGCGCTTCTTCGAGAGCTGGGCATGACCGGATGCGCCGCAGGGTACTGATAACGCGGCCCGAGCCCGGGGCCTCGCGCACCGCGGGAAAGCTCGCCGCGCTCCGCTGCGAGCCGCTGCTCCTGCCGCTGACGGAAATCCGTCCGCTGCCGGCGGATTTGCCCACCGACTTCGTGGTCGACGCCGTCGCGGTCAGCAGCGCCAACGCGCTCCGCCATGCCGGACCGGCGCTCCTGCGGCAGTTGGGCGGCCTGCCGGTCTTTGCGGTGGGTCCGCGGACCGCCGAGGCGGCGGCCGACGCGGGAATGGCGTCGGTCACCATCGGTCCAGGCGACGGGGACGGTCTTGCCTTGCTGATGACGCGGCGAATCCCAAGCGGCTCGCGGGTCGCCTATCTGTGCGGCCGCCGACGGACGGGAGGCTTCGAGACGGCACTGAAGGCGGCGGGCGTCGCGGTCTTGCCGGTGGAGACCTACGATACGGCGGCATGTAGCTATTCCGACGAGGCGCTGAAAGCGGCAGTGGGCGCCGGGGGCGTCGACATCGTGCTGCTTTATTCCCGCGCCGCGGCCGAGGAGTTGTCGGTCCTGACCGATCGGTCGGTCGTTACGCCGTCGCTCGCCCAGTCGACTTTCATATGCATCTCGCCACGGGTCGCCGAACCGATAATTCCATTCGGAAGAGGGCGGGTGCGGATCGCCGCCACTCCCGATGAAGGCGCTATGCTGATGCTGCTTGGGCGATAGTTTCGACAGCCGCCGGACCGCCGCCCTTTTCCGCTGGTCGATTTGTGCTAGATCAGGCGGACGGCGCCGCGCCGCGTGACGAAATTCGACAGGCCTGATCCGAAGGAGCGAGCGAGCGGATGGTGAAAACTCCGAGAGCCCGGCATTCCAGCAGGAAAAGGGAGCCGGTGACGATCGAGCTTGGTCCCGACGAGGTTTCGAGGCTTTCCGATTCGCCGAAGCAGCCCGAACCGGAAACGTCGCCAGCATCCCAGTCTTCCGGCTCTCCGGGAGATGAGGAAATTATCGAAGCGCGCGGCAGCTCCGATGCCGACGAGAACGTGGGGGCCGCGACTTCCCAAACGGCCGACGCGGACGGAAACGGGCATGAAGGCCCGCGGACGCGGTCCGGAATGTTCGACAGCTGGAGCGATGCCTCTTCGGCGTCCGCTGGAGATGCGCCGCCGCCGGCCCGGCCAAGCGGCATCGGGGCTGGACTGGCTGCCGGCCTAGCCGGGGGCGTGGTGGCGCTCGCGCTGGCGGGCGCGCTGCAATGGGGCGGCCTCATTCCCGCGATCGGCGGTTCCAATGGGGACGCATCGCTCCAGTCCTTGCGCTCCGAATTCGACCTGCTCAAGCAGCGGGTGGCATCGTTCGACCAGGGCGCGGTGGATGCCGCGACCATCAAAACCGCGGTTGCGCCAATCGAAAAACGCATCGATGCGCTTGCGGACGAACTCGCCCGCCTGAAGGCCGACGGCGCGGCGGCCAAATCCTCGGTAGCGGGCGGATCGCCGGATGCGACGGAGCTGAAGGAAATCCAGGACCGGCTGGCAAAGCTGGAGCAAGGCCTCTCAGCGGCGAGCAGGACGGCGCCTTCGAGCGAGGCAGTCGATGCGCTCGAGCAGAAGGTCAGTGCGCTTGGGCGAACAGCCGGCGGCAACAATGACGCATTGCAGAAGCTCCAGGCGGACGTGCAGGCGCTGAACAAGAAGGTCGCCGAGCAGGCACGCGAGCCGGACGCCGCCACGGCTGTCGCTGCTTCGGCCCTCAAGTCGGCCATCGACAGCGGCGGTCCTTTTTCGGCCGAGCTCGACATGTTCGCCGCGGCGGCGCCCGATGCGCCCGAACTCGCCGGACTGAGGCGGCTGGCGGCGAAAGGGGTGCCGACGCGCCCGCAACTCGCCGGCGAGGTCGGTCCGGCCGCGGAAAGGATGATCGAGGCCTCCCGTGTCACCACGGGCGGCGATGGCGACATCCTGGACCGGCTTCTCGACAGTGCTCGCTCGCTGGTAAAGGTGCGACCGGTCGGCGATGTCGCCGGCGACGGCATCCCAGCACGCATCTCGCGCTTCCGTAACGCCGTCACAGGAGGGGACCTCGCCGGAGCGGTGCAGGAATACAATTCGTTGCCGGAGAAGGTGAAGGCCGCCGGCGCCTCCTTCATGGCCGACCTCCAGGCGCGGCTGACAGTGGATCAACTGGCCCAGAAGGCACTCGCCGGTGCGTTGAAGAAAGAATGAGGTGCTGAGCTGATGGTCCGTGTCTTTTTCTTTCTTCTCGTGATTTTTGCGTTGGGCGTCGGCTTCGCCTGGCTCGCCGACCGTCCGGCCGACCTTGTCGTGACCTTCGGGGGCTACCAGTACCAGGCGACACTGATGGTAGCGGCCGTCGCGGTCGTGGCGATCGTCGCCGCGGTGATGATCGCCTGGTGGATCCTGAAGAGTATCTGGAACAGCCCCTATGCGGTGGCCCGGCATTTCCGGGCGCGGCGGCGCGACCGCGGCTACCAGTCGTTGTCGACCGGCATCATCGCGGCAGGGGCGGGCGATCTTTCGCGTGCGCGCCAGATGAACAAGCAGGCGACGAAGATGATCAGCGCGGACCAGGAACCGCTCATCCACCTTCTGGAGGCGCAGACGCTGCTGCTGGAGGGCGATCACGCGGCGGCGCGCAAGAAATTCGAGGCGATGCTGGACGACCCCGAGCTGAAACCGCTGGCACTTCACGGACTCTACCGCGAGGCGGAGCGTCTCGGAGACCGCGCGGCGGCGCGGCACTATGCGGCGGAAGCCGTTTCGCATGCGCCGCAGTTGATCTGGGCGGCGGAAGCGACACTTGAGGAAAAGGCGGAAGAAGGCGACTGGGATGCGGCGCTCAAGCTTCTCGACGCGCAACGGGCCGTCGGCCAGGTCGAGAAGAAGACCGCAAACCGCCGCCGCGCGGTGCTTTTGACGGCGAAGGCCCGCTCGGTGCTCGACGCCGATCCGCTTGCGGCGAAAAATGCGGCACTCGAGGCGCATCGGCTGGAGCCGGATTTCGTGCCGGCGGCGGTGGCGGCGGCAAAGGCCCTGTTCCGGCAAGATGACCTAAAGCGCGGCGCGAAAATCCTCGAAGCCGCATGGAAGAAGACCGCACACCCGAAAATCGCCGACGCCTATGTACATGCGCGCTCCGGAGATTCGACGCATGACAGGCTGAAGCGCGCGCAGAGGCTGCGGGCGCTGAGGCCGAACAATCCCGAAGCCTTCCTCGCGGTCGCGCGCGCGGCGCTCGATGCCGGCGAGGTCAAACTGGCCAGGGAACAGGCGGATGCCACCCTCCGGCAGCAGCCGCGCGAAAGCGCCTATCTCCTGCGCGCCGACATCGAGGAGGCGGAGACCGGCGATCAGGGCCGCGTTCGCGCCTGGCTGGCGCGGGCGGTGCGGGCGCCGCGCGATCCGGCCTGGGCGGCGGATGGCGTTTGGTCGGAAGACTGGGCGCCGGTATCGCCGGTGACCGGAAGGCTTGACGCCTTCGAATGGCGCGAGCCGCCGGAGCGCGTCGGCCAGGTAATCGAGCCCGATTTGCTGGAGCCGCCGACAGCGACACCGATCGAGCCTCCGGCCATCGAGGCGTCGAGCGCCGTATTCGGCGAGAAGGCGACGGGCGAGGTGGCCCCGGAAAAGGCGACCGGGAATGTCGCGGACAGTGCGGTCGCGCCCGCGGCGCATGCCGGGACGGAAGCCGACACCAGGAGCGGGACAGCCCCAACCCCTCCGCCAGATGGAGGGGCCATCGCTCCGCGCCCGCGGCGCTCGACGGAGGGTGCGCAGCGAGAGGCGCGCATTCCGCCACCGCCGGATGATCCGGGCGTGAAGACGGATGAAAGCGAGGAAGAGACCGCGCCGGGCCGCTTCCGGCTGTTTTGACTGTCGAAAGCGGGGATGGTTTCCTTGGCGCAAGATACGTTTTAGATAGGCGCATCCATCTGCCGCGTTCCGTCGGATCGCGGTCTTTCCTGCAACCGAGAACCGCCATTTTCCGCCTGGCCGCCGATGTTCGACCGACTTCTTTCCTTCCTTGGCGACATGCCCGGCGGTAAGCCGCGCCGCAAACAGCTTTCCGCGGACGACCCGAAGGTCGCGGCGGCGGCCCTCATGTTCCATGTCATGGACGCCGACGGAGAGCGGAGGGATGTCGAGCGCGAGAGGTTGAAGGAGCTATTGGCGCGGGCCTACGGGCTTTCGGGGTACGATCTCGAGCAGCTCATCCGTGCCGGTGAGGAGGCCGACCAGGAGGCGATCGACCTCTACGCCTTCACCAGCGTGCTGAAACGCAGCCTAACCCACGAAGGGTGCGCGGAGTTCGTCAAGATCATGTGGGAAATCGTCTATTCCGACGGCGAGCTGCACGAACTCGAGGACAATGTCGTCTGGCGCGTCGCCGAATTGATGGGTGTCGACAGCCGCGAGCGCATCGCGCTTCGCCACGCGGTTCAGGAGCATCATCCGGAGGCGCGCGGCAGCGCGGAAGATGACTGAGAGGAAGCGGGCTAAACCTTGATCGGAATGCGTTTCAAGGCTCTCCGGATCGTCCCTGAAGATAACGCACCTTGCGCAGCGCCGGGAAAAGGCCTGACCACAGGCCGGCTACCGCGATCGCGCCGATGCCGCCCAGCACAACCGCTGGCACCGTACCGATCGCCGCGGCCATGGTGCCTGCACGGAACTCGCCGACCTCATTGGAGGCCCCGACGAAGACCATGTTCACGGCATTGACCCGTCCGCGCAGCCGGTCGGGCGTCCAGAGCTGGATCAGGGTTTCGCGCACGTAGACACTGATCATGTCGGCGGCGCCGGTCAACGCCAGCGCGGCAATCGACAGCCAGGTGATGGAGGATAGCCCGAAGAGCACTGTGAACAGGCCGAAAAGGCCGACACAGACAAACATGACCATGCCGGCATGGTCGCGGACCGGATGTCCTGCAAGCCAGACCGCCACCGCGAGGGAACCGATGCCAGGAGCCGAGCGCAGCAGACCCAATCCCCCTGGACCCAGTTGGAGAATGTCGCGGGCATAGACCGGCAGAAGCGCAACCGCACCGCCGAGGAGGACCGCGAACAGGTCAAGCGAGATGGTGCCGAGCACCACCTTCTCGCCGCGGATGTAGCGGAAACCGGCGAACAGCATTTCCAGGGAAGGCTTCTCACCGCCACTCTGCTGTTCCGGCTTGGGGATGGAGAAGGCAAGCAGGCCGCCGAGCACCATCATGACCGTTGCCGTCGCAAACGCAATTACCGGCGAGACGCCGTAGAGCAGGCCACCCGCCGTGGGGCCGGCAATGGTGGCGACCTGCCAGGCGGAGGAATTCCAGGCAACGGCGTTGGCGAAATCCTCCGTCGGAACCAGGTTGGCGACCAGTGAAGCGGAAGCCGGGGAAAAGAAGGCGCGGGCGATCCCGAAGACGGCAAGGACGGCGAAAATCATCACCGCTGAGACGGTTCCGCTCCATGTTGACATGAGCAGCGCGACGGCGCAGGCGGCTTCGAGCAGCGCCGCCAGGCCCATGATGAGCCGACGGCCGAAGCGGTCGGCCGCCATGCCGGTTACGAGGAAGAGCAAGAGCGAAGGCAGGAATTGCACGATACCTACAAGGCCCAGGTCGAAGGGATCGCGTGTCAGGTCGTACATCTGCCAGCCGACAGCGACGGAAACGACCTGCGTCGCGAAGGTCGTCATCAGACGGGCTGCCCAGAAGCGGAGATAGGCCTTGTGGCGGAACGCTGCATAGCGCGCGGCGCGGGAGATCGAATCGTGGCGATCCATGGAACCTCAATAATGTCGCCATGCCGTCTATCGCGATCGATCGAAAGGCGCAGCGACTTTGTATGTGCCGGCCTCCAGTCCCGACGGCAAGTCCAAACCCCACGCCGTCGTGGGACGTAGTTCCGGTTTGGCGCTCTTTCCTTATGAAGCTCGAAGCGGGAGGCGACGTTTTCCTGCCCGATGGTGTCATAACTGCCACTTGCCTGCGACGAGGCGCGATGCTTTTGTGCGCGAAGCTCCATTCGGAGGGACTGGTATGAGCGACGACGACCCGAACTATGAGTGGCCGAGCATCCCGAGCGCGTCCCTAGGCGCAGGTATCGGAGGCGATCTCGACCGCTCGGCGATCGCGATCGCGATCGTTTTCGGCGCCGTGATCATCTGCGGCCTGATGGCGGCCAGCCTGGTCTACAAGCAGCGTGACGGATTTCTATTCGCCCTGGGCGCGGCCACGGCAGCCTGGTTCGCCGGACATGCGATGCTTTTCGACATGCCACGCGTCTATGGCGTCCTGATCGTCATTTCCGCGCTTATGGCCGCCGCGTCCACGATCACGCTGGTCACCTGACCGGTCACTTCAGGCCCGCGGATTGGGAGAACGCAGCCGACACGATACCGGTCTCTCCAGCAAGCTGCAGGTCGGCTACGTGCGCCGTCGCTTCGGCGGATAGGATGAGATTGTCGGTATAGGCTTCGATCTCCAACCCGCCGACAGCGGCAGGACGGGGTCCCAGTAACGGAGTTTGGCCAGCGCATCGATAAGCAGGTGAAGTGGGTCGCTTGGCTGATCCCGGCATTCAGGCGGATCTCCGCCACCCCGTCTTCGCCTGCTTGATGATGAACAGCTTCTACGCGTCCGAAAATTGCGATGCCTTCATCGCTATCGACTGGGAGCAGAGAAGCTTACAGACATCGACAACCTTTTCGGCACGAGGTTGTCACCCATGTCTTGGGTACAATCTGTCGACCATGTCTCTGGGCCGTACATGATCGAACTGGTGGAGCTGAGGTCCACCTAACTCCTGTTTTCCCACGTCCGCCTATGTCCACAGGAACCGCAGAGATGGGCCATTTTGCGGGCTTAGGTATCTAGGATTGTGCGTCATTGTCCGCTATCATCCCCACTCCAAAATGGGGATCAAAGTGGGGACGGGTGGCCAGGACTCTTCACAAGCTCTCTGACGTGACGGTGAAAGCCGAGAAGACTGCTGGCCGGCACAGCGACGGCGGCGGGCTGTACCTCTGGGTTTCGCCGAAGGGCAGCAAGTCTTGGGTGTTCATGTGGACCCGCGACGGCAGACGCAGAGAAATGGGCTTGGGCGCGTATCCCGTCGTCACGTTAGCGAAGGCACGCTCGAAAGCTTCCGAATGCCGAACGGCTATCGAGGAGGGCCGCGACCCGATTGCTGAAAAGGCCAAAGAGGCGGAGCCTACATTCGGCGAGTGCGCCGATCGTTACATCGCCTCGATCAAAGCCGAATGGCGGAACGCGAAGCACGAGTACCAGTGGAACCAGACCCTGGGTGACGCCTACTGTTCATCGATACGGCCAAAGCGTGTCTCGCAGCTCACGACGGACGACGTACTGAAGGTGCTTTTGCCGATCTGGCAGGAGAAGAACGAGACCGCGTCCCGGCTTCGAGGGCGAATCGAACGCGTATTAGAATTCGCTAAAGTTAAGGGCTGGCGCACGGGAGAGAACCCGGCCGCATGGCGCGGCAATCTCCGCAACCTTCTTCCTAAGCGTCAGAAGCTTCAGCGTGGTCACCAGCCGGCCATGCCCTATGAGGATGTGCCGGCATTCGTCCAGCGCCTCAGGGAATCGGGAGGCATGGCTGCCCGCGCCTTGGAATTTACGATCCTCACCGCTGCGCGTTCAGGCGAGACCCTGGGCGCCGAGTGGTCGGAAATCGACTTCGATAAAAATATCTGGACGGTTCCGCCCCAACGCATGAAAGGCGGTGAGACGCATGTCGTGCCGCTGTCTGATCGCGCTGTCGAGATATTG
>JBQCFA010000198.1:0-10702 GCA_051959695.1 Rhizobiaceae bacterium | reverse complement strand
CGGCGATCCAGTCGGAAACCAGAGCACGGGCATTGGCTGCGGCAAGCTCGGTGCCTGCAGCGCGCATGTGGCGAAGCCAGCGGAAGCCGTGCAAATCCTCGAGCCAGGCGATGTTGCCGACTTCCAGGTGGAACGGCGATTGCCCGCTGGTGTCGACGACGTGGCCAGCGAAGGGGAAGCGGCCGTGGTAGATGTCGGCGGCGGTCTGCGGATCGGCCAGCCTCAAATCCGGGGGCGCGACCAGGATGCGCTCGGGCGTCCGTCCGACATAGCGCCAGCGATAGGCGGGGCCGGTGCGCAGGCGCCGGCGGGCGCGCCGCCACAGCGCGTGTCCCACAAGCGCCCACAGGCGTGGGGTATACCCCCTCGCTTCTCTCAATGCCGCGCTTCCTCGTCCGAGTCTTGCCCCTTAAGCAGGATCGGATTCTAGAGGAATCGCTCCGATATGCGAAGGAGCAAATGCACTTCGTCCGCGATGAATGGTCTATGCCAGCTTCACGAGACGCGCGGCGAAGAAGCCGTCCATGCCGGAAAGCGCCGGCGATCCAAGATCGAGGTCGGCGGGCGTGGTGCGCAACGCGCCGGCGGCGGTGATGAAGGGGGCGATGCCCGGCGCCTCGCCGGGCAGTACGGGATCGAGGCGGACATCCGGCCTTCCGGCGAGGAATGTTTCGACGAGGACCTCGCCCTCCGCCGGATCGAGCGAACAGTTGGAGAAGACGACGCGGCCTCCCGGTCGAACGAGGTCGACCGCACGGCCAAGCATCCGGAGCTGCACATCGGCGAGCTTGCTCATGTCTTCCGGCGTTTTCGTCCACGGGACATCGGGATGGCGGCGCACGGTGCCGGTGGAGGAACAGGGAGCGTCGAGGAGGATCGCGTCGAAAGGCCGGGCCGGCGCGTATTTCATCAGGTCGGCCGTGACGATCTCCGCTTCGAGCCCGAGCCGGCCAAGGTTGGCGGCGAGCCGCTTCAGCCGATTTTCCGAGATGTCGAGCGCGGTCACGCGCGCGCCGGCGGCGGCGAGCTGCGCGGTCTTGCCGCCCGGCGCGGCGCACAGATCGGCGACGCGCATCCCCGCCATCTCGCCGAACAGGCGGGCGGGCAGGCTCGCCGCCGCATCCTGCACCCACCAGGCGCCCTCGGCGTAACCGGGCAGGTCCGGCACGGGAGCGGCCGGTTTCTCCACGCGCACCGTGCCGGTCGGCAAGACAATGCCGCCCAGCCGCGCCGCCCACATCTCGGGCTCGGCCTTGACGGTGAAATCGGTGGGCGCCTCGATCCGGTGCGCGGCGAGGATCGCCGCCGTCTTTTCCGCGCCATAGGCGGCGACGAGCCGCCCGCGGAACCAGTCCGGCGCATCCTCGGTCGCGGCGAGTGTTTCGGGGAGCATCTCCTTGGATCGGGCGAGGGCGCGCAGGACCCCGTTGACGAGGCCGGCGAAGCGCGCGACGCGTGGGTCGCCCTTGGCATGGCTGACGGCGAGATCGACCGCCGCGCTGTCCGGAACGTCGAGGAAGAGAATCTGCGCTGCGGCCACGTGCAGGATATGCGAAAGCGCGTGGGCGTTCGGCGGCAGGGGCCGGTCGAGCTCGCGTTCGATCATTTTGCCGATCGTCACGCGGTAACGCAGCGCGGTCGCGAGGATCGCGCGCACGAGGGCGCGGTCGCGGGCATCGAGAGCACGATATTGCGGGTGGCCGCCCTGCGCGTCGGTCAGCCCGTCGAGGGAAGTATGCGTGTCGACGACCGCCGACAGGAGGCGGGCCGCCGCCTTGCGGGCGGCGAGACCGGGGCGCGAGACTTCGGCCTCCCGTGCACTTTCCGATTTCGGCGCGCTGCCCGGTCGAGGACGCGTCCCCGCTCTCACGATGCTTGCCTCACGACCAGGGACCCCGCGGCGCGCGCGGTCCGGTCGGATTGCGATGCCAGGGGTTCTCCGGTGTGTCCTCGCCCCGCGCGCGGCCCCACGGGCCGGCGACGATGTCGGGCTGGGAGACGTCGCGTGCGCCGGAGACGGTCGCGCCCTGGCCGGCCATGGCCTCAAGCGCCGCGATCCGGTTCGCGGTGTCCGGATGCGTCGAGAAAAGATTGTCCATGCGCTCGCCGGAGAGCGGATTGACGATGAAGAGATGCGCGGTGGCGGGATTGCGCTCCGCATCCGGGTTGACGATATGGCCGGCCGCCTCCGCGATCTTGCGCAGCGCCGAGGCGAGCCAGAGCGGGTTGCCGCAGATCTCGGCGCCGCGGCGGTCGGCGGAATATTCGCGGGTGCGGCTGATCGCCATCTGCACCAGCATCGCCGCCAGCGGCGCCACGATCATGGCAACCAGGACGCCGACGAAGCCGAGCGGATTGTTGTTGTCGCGCGAACCGCCGAAGAAGAAGGCGAAATTGCCGAGCATGGAGATGGCGCCCGCCAGCGTCGCGGTGATGGTCATGGTCAGCGTGTCGCGATGCTCGACATGGGCCAGTTCATGGGCCATCACGCCCGAGAGTTCATGCGGCGTCAACTGGCGCAGGAGGCCGGTGGTGGCGGCGACCGCCGCGTTTTGAGGATTGCGCCCTGTGGCGAAGGCGTTGGGCTGCTCGTTTTCGATGAGATAGACCTTCGGCATCGGCAGGCCGGCGCGCCGGGCGAGGTCGCGGACGATGCCGAAATATTCCGGCGCCGCGCGCTCGTCGATCTCGACGGCATGATGCATCGACAGGACAAGCCGGTCGGCGTTCCAGTAGCTGAAGAGATTCATGCCGGCGGCGATCACGAAAGCGACGACGGTGCCGGCCGGGCCGCCGATCAGATAGCCCACGCCCATGAAAAGAGCCGTCATCACGGCCAGCAGCATGCCGGTGCGAATGGCGTTCATTCCTCACTCCGCGAGATGGTGCGCCGAACGACCAAGACAGGCTCGATCGCACCGGATCAACCGCCTATATGATGGGAAACCACTCTGTTGGTTTCAATGGCGGTTTCGATGGCGAAAGAGGACGAGGTGAAGGGCGGCGAGGAGCGGAAGGAGGCGGCGGAGGCAGATGCTTCCCGGCGGCGCGAAAGGCTCTCGCCCGAAGCCCGACGCGCGCTTGCCGAGGCCGAGGCGCGGCGGCGGAACTATCTGGCTAAGGAGGCGGAAAATCCGCCCGAGCGCGGCGGCCGCGGCGGCAAGGATCCGGCGCGCTACGGCGACTGGGAGATCAAGGGCAGGGCGATCGACTTCTGAGCGGTGCAATTGCCTTCGACCTAGAAAAGGAATATATTCCTCTTATGGGTCGAATCGGATTCCGCGCCATTCTTCGTTCGAAGGCGATCGCCGTCACATGCGCCGGCATGCTGCTCGCATCCGGCGGCACGGGCCGGACGCGCGACGAAGTCAGCGGCCCGGTCGCGGCAACCGTCGTGAGGGTGATCGACGGCGATACCTTCGTCGCCGAGGCGCATGTCTGGCCGGGCGAAACGGTGCTGGTCAGGGTGCGCATCAGGGGCATCGATGCGCCGGAACTGCATAGCCGCTGCCCTCGGGAACGCGTCGCGGCAGCCGAAGCCCGCGATGCACTTGCCGGCCTGCTCGACGGACAGGCGGTGACGATCTCCAATATCGGCGGCGGCAAATATTACGGCCGGGTCCTCGCCGACGTTGATACCGGCGATGGCGCGGTGGCGCCGGCAATGCTTTCCCGGGCGCTCGTGCGGCTCTATTCCGGCGGCCGGCGGCCGCCCTATTGCGGCTGACCCGAAGCGGGACGCGGCGCTTCCGCCGTATCGATTCGGGACATCACCCCCGCATGCCACGGCACCGCCCGCCAGCTTACGGTTGACGATCGGTAAAGGATTGAGGGAAAGGCCCAATTCCTTTACCGACGATTAACCGTAGCCTCCACTCCTCATCCAACGAAATCAATATCTTAAGGCCCGGCCTGCCGTCCGTCTGGCGGAACCGCCGGGATCGGCAGGCTTCCTGCAACCATCCGTGCAACGGCGCGACGCCGTCGAACGGAGGCCAGGACAGATGCGGCAGTTTTTTGGGGGTGCGGGCAAGAATCTTGCCCGGTTCGTCGAGGACAGACGCGGCAATTTCGCCGTCATAACGGCGGCGATAAGCGCGATGCTCCTGCTGTCGGCGGGCTTCGGCGTCAATACGGCCCAGCTCGTGCTGGTGCGCTCGAACCTGATCAACGCCGTCGATTCGGCCGTCACCTCGACGGCCCGCGATCTGACCACCGGCGTCATTCCCGAAGCCGACGCCGAGAAGACGGTCAAGTCGTTCCTTCATGTGAACGGGGGCACCGGCTTCGCGTCCGCCGACGAGATCAACCTCGATTCGCTCGTCGTCGACCATGCCCAGAGAACCGTTACCGCCATCGCCAGCGTGAAGGTCAAGCTGCTCTTCCCGCTTTTCGGCGCCGACGTGCAGAAGATCGCCGTGAAATCGGCGGCGCGCTATTCGGACAAGACGGTGGAAGTCGCCATGATGCTCGACCTTACCGGCTCGATGGCCAAGAGCGGCAAGACCGACAAGATCGGCGATCTCCGCAAGGCCGCTACGAACGCGGTCAAGACGATGCTGGACAACCAGAACCCGAGCAATCCCCGGGTACGGGTCGCGCTCGTTCCCTACGCATCTGGCGTCGATGTCGGCGCGCTTGCCCAGGACACCTATGCCGAGACCGCCTCGTCTTCCGACCTGCCGCCGGTGGCCGGCAGCCCGCTCCTCCTCGCCAAGACGAAAAGCAAGCTGCTTCCCTCCTTCCAGGATTACGTCTCGATCGTCTCGGCGGCCTACCCGAACACCGACCGGTGCGCGACGGAGCGCAAGGATGCGTACGGGAACGCCGATCTCAGCGGTGACGGGCCGGACACGATCCGCGCCGACAAGTCCGGCAAGCAGTATTACGCTCTGGTCAACCGCGACAACCGGCTGAGCGGCTCGGGCATGAACAAATGCCCGGATGCCAGGGTCATCCCGCTGACGACCAACGAAGACGCCCTGCTCGACTCCATCGACACCTTCAAGGCCAACGGTTATACGGGCGGCGCCATCGCCGTCCAGTGGACCTACTACATGCTGTCGTCGGGATGGCGTTCCGCCATCAAGGCCGCAGGCCTCGGCGACGGACCGGCCGACGCCAACCCCGACAAGCTGTTGAAGGTCGCCATCCTCATGACCGACGGCCAGTTCAACACCGCCTATGCCGGCGTGAGCGGCAACAACAACAATGCGCAAGGCGATGTCGCGCGCGGCAATGCGGAAAGCATCTGTGCGAATATGAAGGCCGGCGGCATCGAGGTCTATACGATCGGATTCGACCTCGATGACAAGAGCATGAGCGCGACCGAGCGACAGCAGGCCCGGGCCGTGCTCAAGAACTGCGCGTCGGAGGATACCCCCGCCGTCAGGCATTTCTTCGATGTATCGACCGGGGACGAACTCAACCAGGCATTCCAGGATATCATCGCCGACAAGGAACTGGTCGCGCTGACCCAATAGCAGCCCTGGCAAGCCGATCCCGGTTTCCCTACGGCCGCCGAAAGGCGGCCGTATCGCGTCGGCGCCTGGCGGACGACGAGGGCAGCCTCGCCCGCGACGATTGGTCGGCTGACCGCCGGCCGGAAAGGACGTAGAAGGGGCAGGAATTTCCGGCCCGGGACCATGTCGACGCCCCGAAAGACCGGCGGAAACGAGAAGCGGCGACCGGCAATGGCGCAAAGTTCGAGCATTTCCATCGACCGGGCGCCGGCGGCGCGACGGGAAAACGCCTTCTATGCCGGCGTGGCGGTTTTTGGCGTCTTCCTGTGGTGGATGTCCACATACCGCATGTCCGCGATGCCCTTCTGGGCGCCGTGGGACTTCTCGCCGCTCTGGTACATCGCGGCGGTCCTGTCGGTCCATTGGTACGCGCGAGGGCTGAGGCGAACGGCGCCGGCCGGACGACCGGCCCTATGGCGCATCGTCTTCTACTATACGGGCATCGCGGCAATCTGGATCGTGCTGCAGACCCACTACGAGTACATGGCGCAGCATATGTTCTTCCTGAACCGCGCCCAGCACGTGGTCATGCACCATATCGGGCCGTTTCTGATCGCGCTTGCCTGGCCCGGCGAAACGCTTGCCGCCGGGATGCCCGAATGGGCGCGGCAGCTTTGCCGATCGCGCCCGGTGCAGGCCCTGATCGCGATCGTGCAGCAGCCCTTCCTCGCCGCGGTGCTGTTCGTCGGCCTGATCATGCTGTGGCTGACGCCGTCGATCCATTTCAGGGCGATGATCGATCCGGCGCTCTATGCGGTGATGAACTGGTCGATGGTCGTCGACGGCATCCTGTTCTGGGTGCTCGTGCTCGACCCGCGTCCCGCGCCGCCGGCGCGTACGTCCTTCGCGATCCGCGCCACGCTGACGATGATCGTGATGTTCCCGCAGATTCTGATGGGATCGCTGATCGCGCTTGCGGAGCACGACATCTACACATTCTACGACTGGTGCGGCCGTCTCTATCCGTCGATCGGAGCGATCGACGACCAGCAGTATGGCGGCCTGATCGTGTGGATACCGTCGGCCATGATGAGCGTGATCGCACTGATCCTCGTCATCAATTTTCTTCGGCAGGCGGAAGAAAGGGAGTGGAAAGAGGAAGATGAAGAGAATGCAACCGGCCTGGTCATCTCATCGGCGCAATGGACGGGGCGCTAGTGGAATGTTCTGGGCGCTCGGCCTGGCGGCCGGTCTCGCCTGTCTGGCCGTCGCTCCGGCGATGGCGAACGAGTCCGGCATGACGCTGTCGGGCGCCTGGCTGCGCAGCATCGTTCCGTCGCGGCCGGCGGCCGGCTATTTCACGCTGAAGAACGATACCGACAAGGCGAGCAAGATCGTGTCGGCTTCTTCATCCGATTGCGGCATGCTGATGCTGCATCTGTCGAAACATGAAAATGGCCAGGACAAGATGGTGATGGTCGACAGCGTCGATGTACCGGCGCACGGTTCCGTCTCGTTCGAGCCCGGTGGCTACCATTTGATGTGCGTGAAGCCGAGCAGCGCGGTGAAGCCAGGCAATAGCGTGAAAATGACGCTGGGCTTCGGCGATGGCGGCACGCTGACGGCGGATTTTCCCGTGCGCAACGCCAAGGGCGAGTAGCCCCGTTTGCGGTGTTGGCCGGCGTCGCTTGCCGCCGCCGGTCAGACCATCTCCTGCAGCCAGCCGAACCAGCTCGATCGGTCACCGCCGCCGATCAGGCGGCGCAGATCGGCCTCGATGCCCTTCAGGTCCGGGCTGCCCTTGCCGATATTGCCGATAAGCAGGCGCGCCTTGCCCTTGTCGCCGAAGACGTAGATCGCAGGACTATGGGTGACCTCGTATTTGGTCGGGTCTTCGGAGGCCTTGACCGAATAGGCAACGCGGTAGCGGCGGGCGAGCGCGGCGAGCTGGTCCGGCGTACCCCTCAGCCCGTCGACCTGCGGCGCGAAAGCGTCGGTGTACTGGTTCAGCACTTTCGGCGTGTCGCGATTGGGGTCGACGGTGACGAAGAGGACGCGCACCTTGCCGGCGTCGTCGCCGAGACCCTTCAGCACCTGTGCGACATTGGCCAACGTGGTCGGGCAGATGTCAGGACAGAAGGTGTAGCCGAAATACAGCATCGTCACCTTGCCTCGGTAGTCGGCGGCGGTGACTTCCGTGCCGTCCTATGCGCGAGCCATGGTGAATGCCAGGTCCGGCAAGGCGCCGGTGATGTCGGTCTCGTGCCAGGGTTCGTTACCGTCGCAGGCCGAAAGCCCCGGGGCGAGCGCCAGCAATCCCAGGATCAGGAGGACGATGCGGGAAAGGCCGGCTCCGGAGGCAAGCCCTTTGGCGCGACTTCCGGGATTCGATCGTGTCGGGTGACGGTGCATGGCGAAGCCATCCATACGCCGCGCTGAAGAATGCGCCACCCATCAAATTGCCGCAGCGCCGTTCGGCTCCGCGCCGTGCGGCATCGACCCGGCGCCGACCCGAAGCGGCGAGCGCGGGTGGATGAGAAGCAGAAGCGTCAGCGCGCAGCAGGCGAGGCCGATCAGCGCGATCAGCAATGCCGAGGCCGGTGTCCAGATGATGGATTCCAAGGGCGCCCCCCGGTAGAGGGCGAAGGAACTCAGCGCGCTTTCATGCGAGATCAGCAGGAATCCGGCGACATTGTTGGCGAAATGCGCGCCCATGCCGGCGCCGAGATTGCCGGTGAGATAGACGAGCACGGTAACCAGGGCGGCGAAGCTGCCGATCGAGGCCAGCACGCAGGCGTTCATGGTGGGCGACGCGCCGATGTTCCAGTGCAGCGAGGTGAAGATGAGGGCGGGGACAACGCCCCAGACAAGCGGGTTGCGATAACGATGCGCCAGGCCGCGCAGAAGATAGCCGCGAAAGAGGAGCTCTTCCGCCGACGTCTGCACGAAGGCGAGGAACAGCACCGGCGCCAGGAAAAGAAACCAGGTTTCCACGTCGATGGCGGTGCGCTGCATCGTCGGGGAGAAGGCATAGATGGCGGCCTCCGACAGGACGGAGGTGATCAGCACCGCGACCAGTCCCTTGGCGAAATCGGACCAGGAAATCCGCCGTGTCGCGCCGAACAGCGCGCGTAGCCTCTCCCCGTGGAGGAAGCGCATGACGACCCAGACGCCGACCCATATCCCCGAGAAGGTGACGAGCGACACCAGCACGCCGAAGCGCGTGTTCATGAAGCTGCCCATCGAGCCGAAGCCGAGGTCGTAGGATTCCGACAGGTAGAAGCCGGAAAAGATCGCCGCCATGGTGACGGCGAGCCAGCAAAGCACGACGATTATCGCGCCGAGAACCAGCCAGCCGAGCCCGGTCCTCCGCCCCGCCGAACGGCGGTACGTCTCGAAGTCCGTGCTGTCGAACGCCATGGTCAACCAACCTTTTCGCCGCGCCGCGCTTGCATTTCCGGCATAGCCGACGGAAATGAAAGTCTTCTTACCGCCGGGCCCCCGCCGGATGCGGCATCCATGCAACTTCATCGTGCAAAAATGTCGCGGTGGCGTCCAGGCGATGACAAAGCCGGCTTTCGCTGGCACATTCCGGCGCGAAACCATTGATTTGTCGTATCGAGGAGAGAAAGCATGGCTTTGCGCTTTGCCGGCGCCCTGAGCGCGGCCCTTTTCGCCGGCCTTGTCCTGATGTCGGGCGCGGCGGAAGCCGCCAAATGCGGCTCGGGGTCCGCCGGCTTTCCGGCCTGGCTGCAGGACTTCAAGGCGCAGGCCGAGGCCCAGGGCATATCGCGCTTCACGATCAGCGCGGCGCTCGGCCGGGTCAGCTACGATCCGCAGGTCATCCGGCTCGACCGGGGGCAGCATTCCTTCAAGCTGTCGCTCAGCCAGTTCATGGCGCGCCGGGCGCCCCCCTCCTATATCCAGCGCGCCCGCGGCATGATGCGCTCGAATGCGGGGCTGTTGTCGCGGATCGAGAGCCGGTACGGGGTGCAGCCCGAGGTGCTGATCGCCATTTGGGGCATGGAAACGGGTTTCGGCGCCAATTCCGGCCACATGGACACGATCCGCTCGCTGGCGACACTCGCCTATGATTGCCGCCGTTCCGAGTTCTTCACCAATGAGCTCATGGCGGCGCTGCAGATCATCCAGCGCGGCGACATGTCGGCGGGCCAGATGCGCGGCGCCTGGGCGGGCGAACTCGGGCAGACGCAGTTCCTGGCTTCGAAATATCTGGAATACGCCGTCGACTTCGATGGCGACGGCCGCCGCGACCTCATCCATTCGCGCGCGGACGTGCTGGCCTCGACCGCCAATTTCCTGCGCGGCCATGGCTGGCGGCCGGGCGCCGGCTACGAGCCGGGCCAGCCGAACTACGCCGTCTTCGCGGCATGGAACAAGGCCACCGTCTATCAGCAGGCGCTGGCGCTGTTCGCCAGCAAGATCGCGCAATAGCAGCAGGCCCTGTCACGGGACTCTTGATTCATCCGGCTTCGCCGCGGGATAGGGCGTCGGCAGCAATATGCCGAGGCCGGCGAGCAGGAACAGGATGATGACCGCCATGCCGAGCCTCGGCGAGCCGCTCGCGGCGGTCACCGTCGCCACCAGGAAGGGCGCGGCGAAGCTGGTGGCGCGGCCGGCAAGCGCATAGATGCCGAAATAGCGGCCGGCATCGTCCGCCGACACGCTGCGGGCGAGATAGGAGCGCGAGGACGCCTGCACGGGGCCGAACGCGAGCCCCACCAGCAGGCCGAAGGCGATATAGGTCTTTTCCGCCGCCGTGCCGAAGAGACCGCCCGTATCCATGCCTGTGAAGACAAGCGCGCCGAACAGCGTGTAACCCTTGCCGGTGGAGACGATGCCGACGGTGGCGACCGCCAGCATTGCCAGCGAGATGACGACGACCTTCTTGGAACCGAGCGCGCTGTCGAGCCGGGCGGCCACCCAGCAGCCGAGGATCGCGACCACGTTCAGGATGATACCGTAGAGGCCGATTTCGGTCGTCGACCAGCCGAACATCAGCGCGGCGAAGGCGCCGCCCAATGCGAGGAGCGCGTTGACGCCGTCCTGATAGATCATGCGGGCGACGAGAAAACGGAGGATGCCCGGCTTGCCGCGCACGTCGCCGAGCGTCGCGCGCAGTTCCTTCAGGCCGGCGCGGACGGCCGATCCCGCCTTGCGGCCTTTGGCGGCGTCCGGCGTGAACAGGAACATCGGCAGGACGAAGACGAAATACCAGA
>JBQCFA010000197.1:0-4224 GCA_051959695.1 Rhizobiaceae bacterium | reverse complement strand
GTTGCGATGACGATGCCGGAATAGCCGTAGCCTGGCGAGATGTCGCTCATCACCTGGAAGTGCACGCCGCCGACCTCGCCGACACCGGCAAGGCCCGCCAGCGCTCCCGACATGAGCGCGGTCGCGATGAGCACGCGCCCGACATGGATGCCACCATAGCGGGCGGCATCCGGGTTCTCGCCGATGACACGGATTTTGAAGCCCAGCGTCGTGCGCTGGATGATGAACCAGACGATCGGGGCCGCAACCAGTGCCGCGAGAACGCCGAGATGCAGCCGCGTGCCTTCCAGCAGCACCGGAAAATTCGCCGAATCCTGGATCGGCGGGGAGATTGGATAGCCGCTGAGCGAATCCTTCCACGGCCCCTCGATCAACGCCATCAGTGCATAAAAGGCGACCGAGTTGAGGAGCAACGACGACACGACGTCGTCGACCTTGAGCCGAACCCGAAGGATCGCCGGGATGAAGGCCACGAACGCGCCGGCCGCCATGCCGGCCAACGCCATCAGAAGCATGGCAAGCGGTCCCGGCATCGACAGTTCGCCGACGGCGCAGCTAGCGACGGCGCCAGCCAGTAATTGCCCTTCGGCGCCGATGTTCCAGAATTTGGCGCGGAAGGCCACCGCGACGGCGAGCCCGGTAAAGATCATCGGCGCCGCGCGGACCAGCGTCTCGGTGATCGCGTAAGTGCCGCCGAAGGCCGCTACGAAGAGGACGCCATAGGCCTGAAGTACGTTGGCGCCGGCAAGTGCGATCAGGCCGCTGGCAAGGACGAGCGTCATCGCCACAGCCACGAACGGAAGGACGAGATTGTACCAGGCCGGGGTCCGGGTGCGGGCTTCCAGACGAAGCATCAAGCGCCCCCCTCCGCGCCGGTCATCATCATGCCCAGCCGGGCCACGGTCGCTTCCCCGCCCTCGACCAGGCCGACGATCCGCCCCTCATACATGACCGCGATCCGGTCCGAGAGAGCCAGCAATTCTTCCAGATCCTCGCTGATGAGCAATATCCCGCAGCGATTGGCGCGCAACGCCAGGAATTTCTCGTGCACAAACCCGGCGGCGCCGATGTCGAGCCCGCGCGTCGGCTGTGCCGCGATAAGCACTTCCGGATCGAAGGCGAGCTCTCGCGCCAGGAGCACCTTCTGGAGGTTTCCGCCCGAAAGCGCCGAGGCGCGCGTCATCGGACCGGGGCAACGTATGTCGTATGCCCTGATTTGCTCCTCTGCGAATGCGCGAATGGCAGCCGGCCTCAGGAGCCCGGAGCGGCTGAAGCGATCCGTCCCGATCCGCGGCAGCACGAAGGAGTCGGCGAGCGGCAGGCTGGTAACCAGGCCGGTCGTCATCCGGTCTTCGGGAATGCGACCGAGCCCCAGCGCCTGCACCTCCTGCGCCGTAAAGCACGAAACGCGATTGCCGGCGATCTCCATCGTGCCTTCGGCGGGCGCCAGCATGCCCGAGATGACATCTGCCAATGCGCGCTGGCCGTTTCCGGAAACGCCGGCGACGCCCAGGATTTCGCCCCGGCACACGGCGAGCGAGACGTCGCGCAGCTTCATGCCGTCATGGCCGCGCGTTGAGATACCGGCGAGCACGAGGACCGGCTCGCCCGGCACGGACGGCGCCCTGACCGGCGGTGCGATCTCGTGCCCGCACATCAGCCGGGCAATTTCGGAAGCCTCGGTCGCGGCAGGATCGTCGACGCGGCCGGTTACTTTGCCATGCCGCAGGATGACGCAACGGTGGGTGAGTGCCCGCACTTCGTTCAGCTTGTGCGAGATGAAGATGATGCCGAAACCCTGGTCGGCCATCGAGGACAACGCCGCGAACAGCCCCTCTACCTCGGCGGGCGCGAGCACGGCAGTCGGTTCGTCGAGGATCAACAGTCTGGCGCCCCTGAACAGCGCCTTGACGATCTCCAGCCTCTGCTGCTCGCCGATCGAAAGTGCCGAGACCGGCAGATGCGGATCGAGCCGCAACCCGTGTCTGCGGCCGATCTCCTCCAGCCGCTCCGCACCCCCGGCGCGATCAATCCGCCCGCTCTTGCCGGGAATGCCGACGAGCAGGTTCTCCAGCACGCTCATGCGGGGAGCGAGATGGAAATGCTGGTGCACCATGCCGATCCCGGCAGCGAGCGCATCGGTCGAGTTGCGGATCGTTACCGGTCGGCCCCCGACGCGTATTTCGCCCTCGTCCGGCTGGTAGGCGCCGAACAATATATTCATCAGCGTCGTCTTGCCGGCGCCGTTTTCCCCGAGCAGCCCGACGATTTCCCCCGGCGCGACCGAGAGGTCCACCGCCTCGTTCGCCCGCACGGAGCCGAAGCGCTTGGAGACGCCGCGCATCTCGATGAGAGGATGCGTCAAGACCCAGGCCCCTGGTCTTCCACGTCCGCCGTCACCGGTTCAGCGGCTCAATCCGATACCGGCGTGTTTTCGTCCACGTCGACGCGGAAATTGCCCTCGACGATCTCCCGCCTCTTCTTTTCGACCAGTTCCTTTACGTCGGCCGGCAGCTTCTCGTCGAATTTGTGGTAGGGCGCGAGATAGGAGCCGCCCTTCGCCATGCGCGAGAAATCGCCGTAATCCTGCGCGGTGAAGACGCCGGCCTTGACCAGCTTCACCGCCTGCTCGACCGTGGGATACATGTCCCATACCGGCCCGGTGATCACCGTATCGGGGGCCAGGCTCGATTGGTCGGACATATTGGAAATGGCGTAGACGCCCTTTTCCTTCGCCGCCTCGATGACGCCGAAACGCTCCGCGTAGATGACATCCACCCCGGCGTCGATCTGGGCGATCGCCGCTTCCTTCGCCTTGGGCGGATCGAAGAAGGAGCCGATGAAGGCGACCTTCTTCTTGACGTTCGGATTGACCTCCTTCGCCCCGGCGAAGAAGGCGTTGACCAGCCGGTTGACCTCTGGGATGCCCATGGCGGCGACCGCGCCGACAATGTTGGATTTCGTCATCTTGCCGGCGATCATGCCGGACAGATAGGCCGGCTCGTGGATCCAGTTGTCGAAGACGCCGAAATTCGGCTCCGCCGGGCCGGCGCCCGAACCGAACAGGAAGGCGGTCTTCGGGAACTGCTTGGCCGTGCGGCGCGATTCGCGTTCCGCCGCGAATGCGTCGCCAAGCACGAGCTGGTAGCCTCCCTGCGCATATTCGCGCATGACACGGCTGAAATCGGCGGTCTGCACCTTCTCCGACCATTTGTAGTCGATGCCGAGTTCCTTGACCGCTTTCTGCAGCGCCACATGGATCTGGTTGTCCCAAGGCTCCTCGATCGGCGTGGCGAAGATCGCCGCGACCTTGAGCTTTTCCTCCGCTGCGAAGGCCCATCCCGGCATCGCCGCCGCGACGAGGCCCATCGCGCCTATCTGCAACACGCCGCGCCGCGTCAGGTGGCCGGCCAGTGCGGGGCGCCTGCCCCTGCTTTCGTCTTTCATCGATTGACCCTCCATCGATTCCGGTCGGGAGCCGGCTGTTGTTCTGAATTCCCCTGCCGGAACTATGAAACGGCCTCCCATTCTTGTCCATATGGTCAAATTCGAGAGCGGTGGATGGGCCGCCGGCAAGGCATGGCACGTCCTCGCCCGCATTGGAATGATCGCGCGGCGCAGCCATGGTCCGCAGGCTGTCGCGGGAGGGCGCATGCACGTTTTGCAGGACAAGGTTTGTCTCGTCACCGGCAGCATCGTCATCATGTCGAGCTTCACCACAGGCACGACGCTGATGGTCGGCGGCGGTATGAGCGTATAGAACAATGCGCCCATCTCCGGCCCGCGGACGCATCTTCCCTATTCAGCGTTGCACCTGAAGGCCTGACGACAAGCCCGTTGCCGGATGGCCGACGCCTTCCCTGGCGCTCGCGCAGCTTACGGTTTTGTATATTTTGGAAAATGTACCGGCAAGGAGCGATTCCTAGGGTCTACCCCACCCATAAGAATAATTCCGGGCATTTTAAAAATGTTGTTGCCGGTATCCGCGTTTATTGTATGCAAGGATGAAGAGTCTTATATTGAAGGATGTATTTCAAGCTTATCCATGTGCGCGGAGATTGTTGTCGTAGACTCAGGCTCTACGGACAAGACTATAGAAATCATAAAAAAGCTTGAAGGAAAGGGCCTCCCTATTCGACTTATGGTCGAGCCATGGCGAGGCTACGGTGCTCAGAAGCAATTTGCTCTCGATAATTGCACCCAGGAATGGTGTCTCAGTATCGA
>JBQCFA010000196.1:0-8966 GCA_051959695.1 Rhizobiaceae bacterium | reverse complement strand
AACCGACCGCGCCAGCTGCACCGTGGGCGAGGACGCTCTGTCCCGCCTGAAGGCGGCCATGCTGGAAAAGTCCCTGCCAAGCGGTCAGGCCGGAGATCGGCAGGCTCGCACCCACTGTGAAATCGACGTCGCCCGGCAACGGGGCAAGGTTGCGCGCCTCCATGGCGACATACTCCGCGAGCGTGCCGTCGCGGTACCAGTCCGCGAGACCGAACACCCGCTGTCCCACTGACAGGCCCGTGGTGCCGTAGCCGAGCGCGGTGACCACGCCGGCCAGCTCATGTCCGGGGATCGACGGCGTCCGGTTCCGATTGACGCGATCTGTCCAGGTCGAAGGCCATTCAAGCTCTGTCGGGACGAAGCCCGACCCATGAACCTGGATGACAACGTCGTTTATCGCCGCCTTCGGCTCGGGCCGCTGCGTCAGCTTCATCCCGGCAGTACCCGCCGACTGGTCCGTCACAACGATTGCCTTCATCGGGATTGTCTCCTCGGTCATGTCAGGTGGCCGATAGATGTGGCCGGCTTTGGTCATGACACGCAGTCATGATCGGCGGGAATAATTGTACCATTGCGTCGCGGCCGTTAGCGGGTGAGGGGCCTTTTGCAGCTACTGCAATGTCGAACCGTCCTCGCAGAACCTTTCCGCCTGATCACGACAAGCATGATTGGAGCGGAAGGGTGGCTAGCGGGCGGCAATAGTCTTCTCCGATTCCAACCGGGTCGCACTTCTAGGCGACGACAGGTTCTCGCAACCCAGCAGGCAGTGTTTCCCAGGCCCGGATCAGCTCACCGATGGAGGCTGCTTCCATCTTGCGCATGACGTTGCCGCGATGGAGCTTCACCGTCACTTCGCTGATGCCGAGGTCAAACGCAATTTGCTTGTTCAGCCGGCCCCGGGCCACTTCATGCAGCACTTCGCGTTCACGCGGTGTCAGCGTGCCCAGGCGGTCGACGTTGCGTTTGACGACCTTTGCCTGTGCCCGTCTTTCCGCGTCCAGTGCAATTGCCGCAACGATTGCGTCGAGAAGAGTCTGATCGCGGACAGGTTTGGTCAGAAAGTCCGCAGCCCCCGCCTTCATCGCCTGAACCGTCATTGGAATATCCCCATGTCCGGTCAAGAAAATGATGGGCTTGACGTTTCCATTCAGCGACAGCTGATGTTGCAGGTCGAGCCCACTGGTGCCCGGCATGCGAACGTCGAGCACGAGGCAGCCGGGCCCATCCAATGCACCGGCCTCGAACAGCTCGGCCGTCGAAGCGAAGCAGTTTGTCTCGAAACCCGCGGATTGGACCAATTCCGTCAGAGCTTCCCGAACGGCCGCGTCATCGTCGACGATGGTGACAAGGGACGGTGCTTCCTGGTTGCGTGGCGACCGGGACGGCGCAGATCTCTGACGAAGAGGCTGTTCAACTCTCATGACGACCCTCCTTCTGTTCGCTGCAATGCTTCAACAACGGCCGCCAGCAGAGCCTGGCCATCAAATGGCTTGCGAAAAAGTCGATCGATCCGCTGGGCACGTTCCTGGTCAGCAATCTCATGGCGGCCGGTAATGAGAATGACTGGAAGATCCGGGCGCGTTTTACGCACTTCGTCGCGGAGCTGAAACCCATCCATCCCCGGCATTCCAATATCCGTGATGAGCACGTCCACGTCGGATATGCCCCTATCGAGCAGCGATATCCCAGAGGAGAAGCTGCGCACGGTGTATCCTGCGGACTCGAGCAGATCCTCCAGCGACTCCAATAGCCGCGGATCGTCGTCAACTACCGCCACGGCACGCTTTCCCACAATCACGCGTGATTTCCTTCCGAGCGGCGCGAGTGAGTAACCGGTATTTCCAGGCGCTCCGCGATGCGCACAAGATCGGCGAGCGAGGCGGCTCCCATCTTCTTCATGACGTTCCTTCTATGGATCTGCAGCGTGACTTCGCTGATACCCAGCTCGGCCGCCGCCTGTTTGTTGAGAAGACCGCTCACCACGAGCGGGAGCACCTGGCGTTCGCGCGGCGTCAGGTCGAGATAACGTTGCGTCAAGTCTCCTAGCTCGGCGCGCGCCGACCTCTTTTCCCGATCCTGCAGGATGGCGGCCGCGATTGCGGTCATGAGCTCGGAGTCGCTGAACGGCGTGGTGAGAAAATCGACGGCGCCGTGCTTGATGGCGCGCACGGAGGACGGAATGTCGCCGTGGCCGGTTATGAACACGATCGGTGGATGCTCGCCTTTGGCGATCCGCGCCTGCAACTCAAGTCCATTGATATCCGGCAATTCCACATCGAGAATGAGGCAGGCGGGGGCGTCGGGCTTGTCGGCGCCGATATATTCGCCGGCCGTTCCGAACGCAGTGGCGCGCACACCATGCGAGGCGAGCAGCTCGATCAGGGCCTCCCTGATGCGTTCGTCATCATCGACGATGAAGACGATGTGGTCTTCGCTGGTCATGACGCCGCTTTCGCTTCCGCCGGCAGGGTGAAGATAAAGGCAGCACCATGCGGCTCGTTCCTTTCAGCCCACAGACGGCCGCCATGCGACTCCACGATCGAGCGGCAGATGGCCAACCCCATGCCCATTCCGTCTTCCTTGGTGGTGAAGAACGGCTCGAATATCCTGTCCGGAAACTCGACGCCGGGACCGCTGTCCCGGACTTCGGCCCTTACCGCATCATCGGTTTTGCGCACGCGCAGCCGGAGAATCCTGTCGCCGGGCGCGGCCCCCATCGACTCCACGCCGTTGCGGATGAGGTTCACGAGAACCTGCTTGATCTGCACGCCATCGAGGATGACGGCCGGAAGGTCTTCACCGATATCCATCTCTATACGCACCAGACGGCGCGTCGCTTCCTCGGCCATGAGGTCGCGCGCCTCGGCAACGAGAGTGCCGAGCGTTGCATTGACCCGGGTGTCTGCGGATTGCCTGAAGAGTGCGCGAATGCGGCTGACGACGTCGGCTGCCGAATTGGCGTCCCGGACGATGCGGTCAACCGTCTTCTTTGCGCGTTCGAGGTTCGGCGGTTCCACCGTCAGCCAGCGCTGGCAGGCATGCGAGTTGGCGATGACAGCAGCCAGTGGCTGATTGACTTCGTGCGCGATAGAGGCGGAGAGTTCGGCCAGACTCGCGGCCTGGCTCTGACGTGCCAAGGTTTCCTGGGCAGCGCGCAGGGCCTCTTGCGTACGCACGGCATCATCGATGTCGATAGAAACATGGTACCAGCGTACGATCGTTCCGTCCTGATCGCGAAGCGGTTCGGACCTCCCTTCCATCCAGCGATAGGTGCCGTCGGCGCTGCGTCGGCGATATCGCATCATGAATGCTTCACCTGTCTCGAGGCATTCGGCCGCCTTGAGCCGCACTGCAGTGCTATCCTCCGGGTGAACCAGCGATTGAATTACCTTGGCGAAATCCTCGAAATTCGCTTCCGATAGGCCAAGGTGGTCCAAGTACCGCTTGTTGACGTAGGCAAGCTCCCCGGTCGGCGTCCAGCTCCAGATATGGATGGGCAAGGCGTCGACCAGTTCCTGAAGTTCCCGCTCGCTCTTTCTGAGCGCCTCCTCGACATGCATCTGGTCGTCTATGTCATGGCACAGGCCATACCACTGGACGATCCGTCCGCTTTCGTCATGCATCGGCTCTGCACGACTGGATAGCCAGCGATAGACGTCGTCGGCCCGGCGCAGACGATATCGCATGGAGAAGGGCTCTCCTGTGGCAAGCGAGTGATCCAGCCCCTCCTTGAATCTCGCCGCATCGTCTGGATGGAGAGCTTTGATGAGAACCTCCAGCTTGGAGGCTTCCAGCCCTTCCATGTCAGCGATATCGAAGCCTAGAAAATCCACCATGCGCCTGTTGAAGAAGACCGGCTGCCCGTCCGCCGTCAGTCGCCACAGATGGCTCGGAACCATATCTACTAGCTGTGAAAGCTCCCGCTCTCGTTCTCGTAGCGCCAGTTCGGCGCTCCTGTAGGCGTCGAGATCCATCGACGCGCCGTACCATCCCGTTACGTTTCCCCGTCTGTCGCGTGTTGGCACGATCGCCGTCCGCGACCAGTCGAAGATGCCGGAGGCGCGCCGGATCCGGCGCTCGAGAAACAGCGGATCGCCGGTCTCCAGGCTGCGCCTCCACCTTGCGGCTGCATGTTCGTATTCGTCTGGGTGCGATGTCCGCTCGAAAAAGGCCCGACCTTCGTTTGCCGCCGCCTGGAATTCCTCCAGCGTGACGGAAACGAAGGTTTGCGCGATCGGAGTGAGGTAGGTTGGCCTCCCCTCACGGTCGAACGCCCATGCGTTGCCGAGGAGTCGTTCGACGATCTTCGCCGCGCGAATGGCCTCGTCATCGTCCGGCGGGTTCCACGCGGTCTTGCTCGGCTGCTCTGACTGCGGCCTTTGATCGTCGATTTCGGACACGACGCCTTGCCACTGATGAATACCGCTGGGCTCACGCTGGGGCTCGGTCCGGACCTCTACCCAGCGGCACGTGCCGTCCGGCTGGCGTCGCCAGTATCTCAGGTGGAACGGCGTGCCTCCCCAGAAGGAGGCGGCCGTCATAAGCCCGGCTGTCGCTTGGTCGTCCACGGCCGCGATGCTCACGAACGGCGAAGGACGAGCCGCCGCCTTCTCTTCAGGCGTAGGGCCCATCAGTGGATAGAGGGGCGTGTCAAGATGCGCCGCGTGACCCACAGCCGGCTGCAGGGCTTGCGCGGCCCTGGGGGCGGAAGTGACGACGATCGTTCCAATGCAAATCGCAATGGCGAAGAATGCCGACCACGAAATTGCTGGGTTATGTAAGGCGCCCACATCGAGGAGGACGGCGAGCATTGATCCGGCGAAGGCGATTGAAAAGGCAGTGAAAAGCAACGAAACCGCTCGGCTTCGGCCATACATGAACAACGCCGCAACCGGTGCCAGGAGACCAAACGGTGTGGCCGTCAGCAAGGAGGCGGCGATCCCGGCAATCGACGCTGCAGTTGCGAGGACCAGGTGCTGGGGGGAAAGCACTGTCGTCGACATAGGCCGCTCCCTTCGGGCAAGGAAAGCCATTGAACAATCAGCGCTTCTTGTAGCACCTGTCTTGGATATGTGGGCTTGCGCGTTCACGGCGTGCATTTTAGCCGCCCTCCACCGCAGACGCATCTCATGGAAATCCATGAGATGCCGGAGCTGGCCGCCGCCACGTTGCAATCGATGCCGGGTTGCGCGTTGGTACGCGCTCAATGGCAAGAAGCCGGACAGGTTGGACGCTCGACTGCCTGTTCGTTGGCCGCAGGGTGAAACCGGAAAAACCCCTGCATTCATCATCCCTGTCGTGTCCGGTTGACACGGCTCCCGACAGATGTGGGTCTCGGCGCCGCGGCAGGCATGTGATTGGAAGTATAGGTCGACCAATCCTCAATGATGATAGGCCGCAGCGAGCTCATGTTGATCGACGTTCCGCCGGTCGGTAGCGTGCAGTCTTGGCCGATGCGCCTGGTCTAGGGTTAGGGATCAGGCTTTCGTCGACGCCTACTGATAACCGATGCCGGCGATGTAGTCGGCGAGCATGTGCTCCTGGAGTTCCTCCTGCTCATAGAGCGCCTTCATCGCGTCGCGGATGTCGAGGACTCCGAGCGGCTTGGAGTTGGCATCGAGAACCGGCAGATTCTGCAGGCTTCGCCGGCTCATAAGCTGCCAGGTCGAATGGACGTCGTCCTCGGGGCGGCAGGAGGTAAACTGCCGCGTCATCAGCGTCGCGACGGTCGTTGCACCTGGATCGGGGTCGGCCAGATGCCGGATGAGATCGGACTTGCTGAGCACGCCCGCCGCCTGGCCGCTGCCATCGCAAACCACGATCAGTCCCGTGCCCTTCCGGGCAAACGCAAGAGCAGCTTCGTGAGGCGCGGCATCGAAATCGATCATTGCCAGGCGCGCCGATGTCAGCGGATGCAGTATGTCGATCAGCATGGCACTCTCCATTGAGCGCAGGCGGTCGGCCGGGGCGGCCGCTCCTTACCCTTCGAAGGGCGCGTTCATCACTAGGTCTACAGAGGACGGCGCTCGATAGCCCGGGACGAAACGCTCGCCGAAATCCCGAACGAAGTTGTCGTATGTCGTCTCAGGCACGGTCTTGGCGATATGGCAGAAGCATCGCGTCATCCGCTTCTTCATTCCGAGACGCGGGAATTCTCCGACGATCCGCGCGATCTCGGCAGATGAAAGCAGGCTATATTGGAAGGCAACCACGTCAAGGCAGATTCCGTCGGTGCACAGCGCCACCTCCACCTCCTTGTAGAGGCCGATTGACGGCGTCGAGTTCAGTGCCACGCTATCCCAGATCAACTGTGCACGACGCTCGTCGAAGCCGCCTTCTCGGACAAAGGTACGGGCGAGGTCCGCCCCCTCCACCTCGAAGCGGCGTGGACCGGCAAAACGGTCGTTCAGCGTAATGTCGTGGAGCAGCGTTCCGACCGCCACCACTTCCGCATCGTGTTCGACCTTGCGCAGCTGCCCAATCCGTGTCGCGAACAGCCAGGAACGCATGACGTGGTTGAAAAGATACGGCTCGCATTTCTCTCGGGCGTATTCTATCGCCTGGCCAATAAGCGGCGTGTCGTGCACGGAGATGCCGGCCAGGGTTCGGTTCGCGGTTGCAGTCATCTCAAAGATCCCATTTCTTCTCGGGCGCCCGACGGTCGTGGGCTAGGCCCCCTACTTCTCGTAGGTGGTCAGGTTGGTTTCATCCGTGTCGACGACGAACACGGCAAGCAGACGTGCAGGCTCGGTCTTGCTGGCGTTGGCGCTGACGCCGTGATGATCGCCTGGAAATTCGGAGAAGCTCTCGCCGGCACTGTAGGTCTTCACCGGACCGCCATTGACCTGGCTCAGAATCGCGCCCTCGAGCACGGTCGCGTAGATGAACGCCGATTGCGGATGCGTATGCGCGGGCGACGAGCCACCTGGCGCATATTCAACGATTACCGCCTTCATGCTTTTGCCGGGAACGTTGGGAAGCGGCTGATCGTAGACGAGCTCGACATGTTCGCGGTCGTCATGGGCCGCCGCCTGGGCAAGCGGGAGGATTGCCAGCGCTGCGGCGATATAGAATGTCCTGATCATTGTCATGGCTCCGGTTAGCTTTGGAATGAGGGGCGATCGCCGGCCCGGGAGGAGCTGCCGGCGATCGCACTCGCGCTGGGGAGGAGGGGCGCGAGCTTATGCAGTGATGAAGGCGAGCAGGTCGGCGTTCACCACATCGGCATGCGTGGCGAACATGCCGTGCGGGAGGTCCTCGTAGACCTTCAGCGTCGCGTTCTTCAGAAGCTTGGCGGAAAGCGGTCCGGCATCGGCAAAGGGCACGATCTGGTCGTCCTTGCTGTGCATGACCAATGTCGGCGCGTCGATGATCTTCAGATCTTCGGTGAAGTCGGTCTCGGAGAACGCCTTGATGCCGTCATAGTGGGCCTTGGCGCTGCCCATCATGCCCTGCCGCCACCAGTTCTGGATAACGCCGGGGATAGGTTTCGCGCCCGGCCTATTGAAGCCGTAGAACGGGCCCGAGGGAAAATCGACGTAGAACTGCGCGCGGTTGGCGGCGAGCGTCTGCCGCAACCCGTCGAGCACTTCGATCGGGAGCCCACCCGGGTTTGCCGGTGTCTTCACCATGATCGGCGGCACGGCGCAGGCGAGCACGAGCTTGGCGACGCGGCCCTTTCCGTGGCGCGCGACATAGCGGGCCGCTTCGCCGCCACCGGTGGAATGGCCAATATGGATGGTGTTCTTCAGGCCGAGATGGTCGACGACGGCTGCGGCGTCTGCCGCGTAGTGGTCCATGTCGTGACCGTCGCTCACCTGCGCGGAACGGCCATGACCGCGCCGATCATGGGCGACGACGCGATAACCCTTGCCGAGGAAAAAGAGCATCTGCGTATCCCAATCGTCGGCGCTCAGCGGCCAGCCGTGATGGAAGACGATGGGCTGTGCGTCCTTGGGACCCCAGTCCTTGTAGTAGATTTCCGTGCCGTCCTTCGTCGTGACAGTGCTCATGGTCGTTGCTCCTGAATTTGGGTTGTGGGAGGCATGCGTTCCCTTCGCCGGGGCGGCCGCCGAGGGGAGGCCGGACATGACTGTCACGGCCAGCGCTCCCAGGAGGACGTCACGGCGAGACGCGCCGGCGAGAGATGGAAAATCGTCTGTCATCTGTGCGATCCTTGCAAGGGGAGGGCACCTGCCCAGGCATTCGCACGAGTGCAGGTGCTGCGAAGGGGGGGCCTAGTGGCGCTGAGCCGCTGCTTGGCCTAGCCAGTCGCGGAAATGGATCGCTCCGATGCGGGCGCCGTCGCTAGGCACAAGCGTGTGATCATCGACCTGGACCTCGAAATACGGTGCGGCCTTGTCGGCGATCACCTGACGCGGATCGTTGGTTGCCTTGAGGTAGCGCGCGACGAATTCATTCATTGGGCCGCGGTCGGGGCCAGCGATCTCGATGATGCCGTCGATGGGCTTGGCGAGCGCCACGTCGGCCATGACATCGGCGACGTTGTCGGCGGCGATGGGTTGGAAGGCCACGGGCGGCAGATGAATGGCCGATCCCGACGTCCCGGATTGGGCAATCGCGCCGGTGAATTCGAAGAACTGGGTGGCGTGCACGATGGTGTAGGGAATGCCGGAACCTCGGATCGCCTCCTCCTGCAACAGCTTGGCGCGAAAATAGCCCATGCCCTGCAGGCGGTCGGTGCCGACGACAGACAAGGCGATATGATGGCGGACGCCGGCCTTCTTCTCCGCCGCGAACAGATTCCGGCCTGCCTTCTTGAAGAAATCGATGGCCGCCTTCTCCTCGAAGGAGGGCGAGTTCGCGAGGTCGATCACCACCTCGGCGCCCGCGAGAGCCTCGGCGAGCCCTTCGCCAGTGACGGTGTTGACACCGGAATTTGGTGACGCGGCGAGGACATCATGGCCCTTCTTGCGAAGGCGCTCCACGGTCTTGGAACCAATCAG
>JBQCFA010000195.1:0-2427 GCA_051959695.1 Rhizobiaceae bacterium | reverse complement strand
ATCGGCCATCTCGTCGATGATGACGACGATGAAGGGCATCGGCTCGAGATCGAGTTCCTCGGTCTCGTAGATCGCCTCGCCGGTCTGCCGGTCGAAGCCGGTCTGAACGGTGCGGACGATGTTCTCGCCCTTCTTCTGCGCCGCGGCGACGCGCTGGTTGAAACCCTCGATGTTGCGGACGCCGACCTTCGACATCTTGCGGTAGCGGTCCTCCATCTCCCGCACCGTCCATTTGAGCGCCACGACCGCCTTCTTCGGATCGGTGACCACCGGCGTCAGGAGATGCGGTATGCCGTCATAGATCGACAGCTCCAGCATCTTCGGATCGATCATGATCAGCCGGCAGTCGGCCGGCGTCATGCGGTAGAGGATGGACAGGATCATCGTATTGATGGCGACCGACTTGCCCGAGCCGGTGGTGCCGGCGACCAGAAGGTGCGGGAATTTGGCGATGTCGGCGATGACGGCCTCGCCGTTGATCGTCTTGCCGAGCGCCAGCGCCAGCTTGGCCTTGGATTGCTCGAAGTCGCGGCTGGCCAGAAGCTCGCGAAGATAGACCGTCTCCCGCCGCGCGTTGGGAAGCTCGATGCCGATGGCGTTGCGACCGGGCACCACGGCGACGCGGCAGGCGATCGCGCTCATGGAACGGGCGATGTCGTCGGCCAGGCCGATGACGCGAGACGACTTGATGCCGGGCGCCGGCTCCAGCTCGTAGAGCGTGACGACGGGGCCGGGGCGGACATGGATGATCTCGCCCTTGACGCCGAAATCCTCCAGCACGCCTTCGAGCAGGCGTGCATTCTGCTGCAGCGCCTCCGGCGACAGGCTCGGGTCGCGCGCCACGCTTCGCGCTTCGGCGAGGAAATGCAGCGATGGCATCTCGAACGTATCGCTGGAGAGAAGCGAAGTCTGTGCCTCCCGGACCACGCGCGTGCCGGGAATGGGTCGCGCCGCGGGGCCCTCGATCTGCGGGCCGGCCGCGCCGGCGGGCCCGCCGCTCCGTGTTGCCTGAACCGATGTAGCCGGCATCGGCGCTTCGTCGTCGTCCAGGTCGAAATCGTCGAGTTCGACCGCGTCTGCCACCCGGCCGCCCAGCGAATCGAATTGCGGCTCGACTCGCGCGGTGCGCGCCATGCCGACGCGCGGCTCGGGATCCACGATCGGACTGCCGTCATTGCCGGCGTCGGAACGCATGCCGAGCGCCGGCTCGATACCGCCCGCACGCCCCCGCCGCGCCCGCATGCGGTGGAAGAAGGCGCGCATCGCAAGCCACCAGTGGAAGACCGCGCCGAGCGCCGGCATGCCGTCGTCCTCGTCCGCTTCCTCCTCGATATCCTCGTCCATCTCGATGGCGGGCGCCTTGGCGATGCGCTTGCGCCCGGAAGCGGACCTCGCCGGCCGGGCTTCGCGGGCGATGAGGCCGGCGCCATAGGCCAGGAAGAAGACGGCCGGGCCGACGAGGATCGCGCCGATGACCGTGGCGACGGCGCCTTTCGGGTAGCCGCCCACGAAAAGAGCCGGCAGTTCGAGCGTAAGGTCGCCGAGCGCGCCCCCGAGCCCGGCGGGTAGTGGCCAGCTCGGCGGGGCGGAGATGCAGCCGGCGACGCCGGCCGCGAGAAGCGCGCCAAGGAGCCAGGCGCCGGCACGGCGCGGCTTGCGGTCGATCCCGCGCGCGGTAACGAGGAAAAAGCCCCAGACCACCGCCGGAACCAGCGCTACCAGGGCGGAAAGCCCGAGGAACTGCATCAGCAGATCGGAGACGACGGCCCCCGGATAGCCCATGGCGTTGGCGACGGAATGTTCGGTCGCGTTCGAGAAGCTCGGATCGTCCACGTTCCACGTCGCCAGGCTGGCGACCGAGAAGGCGGTCCCGGCGAAAAGCGCCAGCCCGATCGTCCGCTCGACGATGCGCCGCAGGAACGCATGGATGCCTAGTCCGGTCTCGTCCAAATCGAAGGGCGCCTCGGCCGCTGAACGCATGCAAATCCCCGCAGGTACGATCCGCGCCGGAAACCCCGGGGGCACGGACATTTGGCCGGCAGCCTACGGATGGATGGTAAAGAGCGCATTAACCATGCGGCTGTGCCGGCCGTCGAAATCGACAAGCGTGACAGGACAGCAGCTTACCGGCCGCCGGAGGCCGCCGAGGCAACCGGGCGAGCCGCATTCGGATTTCAGCCCTACGTTGCAAAATTGCCACGACATCGCCGCTTCCCTCGGGCTATAGGAAAGGAAAGAAGGCTTGGGCTTATGGGCAAAATTTTTCTCGCTTCCGCGGCGATTCTCGCGCTCACCTGCCAGTCCCACGCAGGGGACGGCAAGATCGGCTGGGCTGGTTCCTACCTCGGCATCGAGGCCGGCGTGGGTTTCTCACGGCCGGGATTCAGTGGCGAGGATACCCTGAGCGGTTCTGATTTCGACGATACC
>JBQCFA010000194.1:0-3230 GCA_051959695.1 Rhizobiaceae bacterium | reverse complement strand
TCGGACCGCTGGGGCAGGCCCAGGACCTATGCGTTCGGGTCGTTCCTGCTGGCTCTTGTTACCTTCCCGGCGTTCTGGATGATGGGTTCCGGCAATATCGTGCTGGTCGCGCTGGCGCTGATCGTGCCGTTCGGCATCCTCTACGCCATCTGCTACGGGCCGGAGGCGGCGCTGTTCTCGGACCTCTTCAATGTCCGCGTGCGCTATACGGGGATTTCGTTCGTCTACCAGTTCTCCGGCATCTTCTCGAGCGGCATAACGCCAATCATCGCCACCTACCTGATCAGCCGCGGCAACGGTTCGCCCGCGTTGCTGTGCGCCTATGTGGTTTTCGCCGCCGTGGTCAGCATGCTCTGCTCGCTAGCCATAAGACCGGTCGATACGGAAGCGCCGGGACTGCGGCCTGTACCGGCCGAGTAGGCACGAAATGGAAAGGCGGCGGACCGGGCTGTCCGCCGCCTTTTCCCTGCGCAGGGACGCCTTGCGCCCTTACGCCTTCAAGAGCCACTCATGCTCCCTGGCATTGTGGAATTTCCACGTGCGGCGTGGGCCGGCCATGACATTCAGGTAGTAGAGATCGTAGCCGTGGCAGGCGGCGCAGGGGTGGTAGCCACGCGGAACAAGCGTGACGTCGCCGTCTTCTACCGCCATCGCCTCATCCAGCGACCTGTCATCCGTATAGACGCGCTGGAAGGCAAAGCCCTGCGGCGGGTTCATGCGGTGGTAGTAGGTCTCCTCCAGCTGTGATTCCGCCGGCAGGTTGTCCGCGTCGTGCTTGTGCGGCGGATAGGAAGAGGTATGGCCGCCGGGTGTGATCACCTCCACGACGAGCAGCGAATCGGCGCCCTTGTCCGTTTCCGGCAGGATGTTGGTGACATGGCGGGTATTGGTGCCCTTGCCGCGCGTTTCCTGGCCGAGATCGTCGGGCGCGATGACACGTGCCGGGTGGCTCTTCGCCTTGCCGGGCGCCGTGCAGACCGCCAGTTCGACATCGGTGGTCGCCGTCACCTTCCAGCACGAGCCGGCTGGCACATAGACCGACCACGGCTTGCCCTCGAAAGGCGACATACGTTCGCCCAATTCGCCCAGTTCCTTGCCGCCAGCCTCTGCCCTGCCCTTGCCGGTGACGAAGACCAGGCAGGCTTCGCGATTTCCGGTTTCGGCCTCTGCTGTCCCGCCCGGCTTCAGCCGGAAGAGGTCGAAGCCGACATAGGTCCAGCCGGCGCTTTCAGGCGTCACGTGGGTGACGCGCCCCTCTTTCCCATTCGGCTTGACCAGCAAATTCGGCATCAGTCCTGTCCTTCCGGTTTCTCGTTCGTCGCCGCGCCGCGCTTTGACAACAGGAACATCCATACGGCGTACGCCGTCATGCCGGTCGCGATCCAGGCCCACATCGATTGGCCGCCATACCATTCCAGCGCCGCCCACACGGCGCAGACCAGCGTGATCGCGACGCGCCGCCAGAGCGGCCGGAAGAAAGGATGATCGGCCTCGGATTTCAACAATTCGGCGGGACCTCTTCACTTTGCACCACAAACCTCCTCGGTTTGGATCCACCCCCTCCGCCGCCTTCGGCGGCACCTCCCCCTCGACGGGGGAGGAAAGGCGCGACTGGGGCTTTCCCTCCCCTCAAGGGGAGGGTGCCGGCCGACAGGCCGGGGGTGGGGTGACGTTCGATCAGTGTCTCGACCGTCACTTCGGAAACCCCTTCGTCTCGACCTTGTAACCCGCAGCGGTCATCACCCGCATCAACTCCTTATGGCCGATTTGCGCCATCCTGAGCGGCGGGTTCTTCCTCGGGTCCTGCTCGGCCTCGACCACGAACCAGCCCTCATAGCCGTAATCGGCGAATTTCCTGACGATGGCGCCGAAATCAAGCGAGCCGTCGCCCGGCACGGTGAAGGCGCCGAGCGCGACCGCGTCGAGAAAGGACTGCTTCTTCCAGTCCAGTCCTTTGATCACGTCCATGCGCACGTCCTTCACATGGACGTGGCTGATGCGCTTGTGGTGCCTGTCGATGGCGCGGAGCACGTCGCCGCCGGCGAAGGCCAGATGCCCCGCGTCGAGCAAGAGCGGGATGCCCTCACCCGAATGGCTCATGAACGCGTCGAGTTCGTGCTCGAACTGCACCACCGCCGCCATGTGGTGATGATAGGCGAGCGGCATCCCCTCGCCCGCGCACCATTCGCCGAACTCCGTCATCTTGCGCGCGTAGGCCTTCATCTCATCGTCCGAAAGCACGGCCTTCTCCGCCAGCGGCTTCGAGCGGTCGCCCTGGATCGAGCGGCCGACCTCGCCGTAGACGATGCAGGGTGCGCCGACTGCCTTGAAAAGCTCGATCATCGGCCGGATGCGATCCTTGTTGGCCGCTAGATCGCCGTCGGCCGCGAGCGTGCCGGAGAACCAGCCGCCGCAGAGTGTGACGTCGGCCTTTTTCAGAATCGGCAGCATCACGTCCGGATCGTCCGGGAAGCGCCTGCCCTTCTCCATGCCGGTGAAGCCGGCCGAGCGCGACTGCCGCAGGCACTCCTCCAGCGAAACGTCGTCGGAGAGTTCAACGAGATCATCGTTCCACCACGCGATGGGGGACATGCCCAGTTTGGCTTTCAAATGCGTGCTCCAGTTTCGATCGTTTCGAGGCGTACAGCGGAGACGTTCCGTCGGTTTAGCACCACACGCTCCTCAGCAAGTTCGTCCCGGCTCTGCTTGCGCCTCACCGGGGTTCCCTATTCTGTCCCGCGAGGCGCGAGGAAGAACGTGCTATCTCCGTCGACGCAAATCGCCGATGTTGCAGATTTGACGAGGCAGCAGCGCCATGCTCCACCTTCTCCCCTTGTAGGAGAAGGTGTCGAGGCGAAGCCGAGACGGATGAGGGGTATAGCACTAGCCCTCAATCCCCGACGCTCTGCGTCTGCCGGGTCTTCTCGTAGGCCTTGCGCGCGGCGTTGACCTCCTTGCGGACGCTGACCTCGGGCACCGCTACGTCCCACCAATGGCCACCGGCCTCCGTCGAGACAAGCGGGTCGGTGTCGATTACGATCACCGTCGTACGGTCGTTTTCGCGCGAGCGCTTGAGCGCCGCCTCCAGATCGCCGCAGGACGAGACGTGCTCGGCCACCGCGCCGAGGCTGCGCGCATGGGTAGCGAAGTCGATATCGGGCAGGACGTCGTGGCGCGCGTCCTTCAACAGATTGTTGAAGTTGGCGCCGCCGGTCGCCATCTGCAGCCGG
>JBQCFA010000193.1:0-2937 GCA_051959695.1 Rhizobiaceae bacterium | reverse complement strand
CTATCGGCGATGAAGCGCGCATCCGAGTAGGATTTTGTGGTAGCAGCGCCGGCCATTGCGCCGGCAGCGGCGATCGAGGTCGGGCTCGATCCGTTGTCGCGCAAATCCTTCGGATCGCTGCCAAACGCATTTAGGCTACCTTCGACAATTGCGCCCGGCAAGAGGATCGCGCCGAATTCCGGCCGCGTCCTTGTCTTCCAGCTTCTCCCCGGCCGCGTCCCAGCCGATCAACTTGTTCGCCGCCTGCGTCGGCATGGAAAGGCTCGCATCGCCACAGCCAACCCTCACCGCGCGGTCGATGTCGCGGCGCTGCTCCCGGTCGGCGCGGGTCAGCCGGTCGAGATCGGCATTGTACTTGTCGCTGTCGAACTTGCCCGTCGACACGAAGTCGGAGCCGCGCACCAGCGCCGCCAGGCCGAGAAGCACGAAGGTGTCGCCGTCCTCAATCGGCTAAGCGAGGGTGACGGTGCCGCCGCTCTCCGTGCCGATGTCGGGCGCGGTATGGCGCACCTCGCCGCCCGGCAGCACCTCCTCGCCGCACATCGAACGGTCGACCTGGTCGAGAAGATCGCCGGCGCGCCGGCGGGAACGCCCGGTGAACATCGAAGTCTAATGTTCGCTTTCCGTTCTTTTGCGAACGTGAACGATTCCAGGCGGATGCGATGGTGAGCGCGCAGGGATTCGAACCCTGGACCTACTGATTAAAAGTCAGTTGCTCTACCGGCTGAGCTACGCGCTCCCTCGGGGCGCGGCCGGCGCCCTAGAAAGTGCGCGGAACATAAGGATGGGGGCGCGGGCGGTCAACCGGAAAAGCCGGCCGGGCCGGCGCGCCGGAGCGGTGGCCTCGGCCGAGACGCCGCCTATCCCGGTCCGCCCCCCGGCAGAGCATTTCCGGCGCAAACGGAACCGCCTTCAATGCTCTATCTCATTGTTCTTACACAATTCCGGACGCAGAACCGCTTCGCGCTTTTGCTGGAATTGCTCCAAGCCGGTTGCCTACAGCGAAGCCGTGATGCCGCCATCGACATACAGCACATGACCGTTGATGAAGGAGGACGCGTCGGACGCAAGAAACACCGCCGCGCCGACAAGTTCCCCGACATCGCCCCAGCGGCCGGCCGGCGTGCGCTTCGCCAGCCATGCTGAAAATTGCGGATCGTCGACCAGCGCCTGGTTGAGCGGCGTCCTGAAATAGCCTGGCGCAATGGCGTTCACTTGAAGGCCGTGCCGCGCCCAGTCGGTGCACATGCCGCGCGTCAGGTTGCGCACGGCCCCCTTGGTGGCCGTATAGGGCGCGATCGCCGGCCGCGCGAGTTCGCTCTGCACCGAAGCGATGTTGACGATCTTGCCGCGGCGACGCGGGATCATCCTCCGCGCCACCGCCTGACCGACGAAGAAGACGCTGGAGATATTGGTCTGCAGCATCTCCTGCCATTTGTCTTCCGGGAAATCCTCGAGCGGTGCACGGAACTGCATGCCGGCATTGTTGACGAGGATATCGATCGTTCCGATGTCACGCTCGATGCGTGTTACGGCCTCTTCGACGGCAGCCCGTTCCGTGACATCGAAGACGGCGCCATGCGCCGCATGGCCTTTGCCGGCCAGGATCTTCACGGCTTCGTCCATCTTCGCAGCCGAGCGGCCGTTGAGCACGACCGACGCACCGTGTGATGCAAGCCCCTCCGCCAACGCCAGGCCGATGCCCTGGCTGGAACCGGTGACCAAGGCCAGCCGGCCCTCCAGGCTGAACAGATCCGAAGGCATGCACTGCTCCATCACATATGGATTGCGTTTCCGAGGACTTTCATGGCGGCTTCGGGAAAGGCTTCGGAGAGCGTGGGATGGGCATGGATGGTGCCGGCGATGTCTTCGAGGCGCGCACCCATCTCGATGGCGAGCGAAAAGGCGGCGGAAAGCTCGGAGACACCCTCCCCGACCGCCTGGATACCGAGCACCAGATGGTTGTCGGCGCGCGCGACGATTCGCACGAAGCCCTCTTCGCCGAGGAGCGTCATGGCGCGGCCGTTGGCGCGGAAGGGGAAAGAGCCCACCTTCGTCTCGATGTCGGGGGCTATCGCCTGGTCCGGCGACAGGCCGACGCTGACCACCTCCGGGTCGGTGAAGCAGATGGCGGGGATGGCGCGCTTGTCCCAGTTTCGCCTGTGGCCAGCGACAATCTCGGCCACCATCTCGCCCTGCGCCATGGCGCGATGCGCCAGCATCGGCTCGCCGGTAACGTCGCCGATGGCGAAGATGCCGCGCATGGAGGTGCGGCACTGGTCATCGACGCGGATCGCGCGCCCGTCGCGGTCGAGCACCAGCTCGTCCATGCCCCAGCCTTCCGTCAGCGGCCGGCGGCCGACCGTCACCAGCACCTTGTCCGCGGCGACCTTTCTCTCCTTGCCCCCGACCTCCGCCAGAAGAGCGCCGCCCTTGCCGGCAAGACCGTTAGCCTTGGCGCCGGTCAGCACCTCGACACCGAGTTCGCCGAGCCTTCTGGCGACCTGCCGCGTCAGTTCGGCGTCGTATTGCGGCAGGATGCGGTCGAGCGCCTCGACCACCGTCACTTTCGAACCCATCTTGGCAAAGGCCGTGCCGAGTTCCAATCCGATATAGCCACCTCCGACCACGGCAAGCTTCTCCGGCACCTTGTCGAGAGCAAGCGCCTCGGTCGAGGAGATCACCTTTCCACCGAAGGGAAGCGCGGCAAGCCCCACCGGCGCCGAGCCCGTGGCGATCACGATCGTCTCAGCGCGGATGGTCTGCGTGCCGGTCTCCGTCTCGACGTCCACCGTCTTGCCGTCGCGGAACGTCGCATGCCCCTCGACGCTCTTCACCTTGGCCTTCTTCAACAGCCCGGCGACGCCGCTTGTCAGCCGCCCGACGATATGGTCCTTCCAGGCGACCGTTTTCGACAGATCGAGCGCCGGCTTCGAT
>JBQCFA010000192.1:0-2164 GCA_051959695.1 Rhizobiaceae bacterium | reverse complement strand
CCCCCAGTCAAGTGCGCTACCGGGCTGCGCTACGCTCCGAACCGCGCAGAGCCTTATATTCTCTGCGGTTGTGCCGCAACCCTAAATCTTGGCCGATGGAACAGAAGCCGTTCATCTACGACAAAACACGGGGAACGTGGCTGAAAGTCCCACGATGGTTCACGCCGCGTTCGCTGCGGTAGCGCTGATCGTAGACAATCACCTCGAGCGCCTGGCGCGGGCTTGTCCAAGCCTACCGCGCCCGACCCGGCGCGCCACCGATCATCTCGATCAGCGCCTTGACCGCCACCGGGTATCCCATCGGCCCGAGGCCTGCGATCACCGCGGTCGCGACCGTCGATACGAGCGAGCGGTGATAGATCTCCTCGCGCCGGTGGATGTTGGAGATGTGCAGCTCGATGATCGGGCGCGGGAACATCTTCAGCGCATCGAGGAGCGGGATCGAGCGGAAGCTCAACCCCGCCGGATTGATGACGATGCCCGCGCCCTCGTCGATGGCCTCGTGGACCCAGTCCACAAGCTGGTGCTCGGCGTTCGACTGGTGGAAGTGGAGCGGCCATGCGCCGGCCGCTTCCAGGCAGGTCTTCTCGATCTCGGCCAGCGTCGTGCTTCCGTAGATCTCCGGCTCGCGTGTGCCGAGCCGGTTGAGATTGGGGCCGTTCAGCACGAAGATGGGCTTTGCCATAGTCCTTCCTTTCCTACCCTAGCCGGCGTAACCCATCAGCCTGGGCAGCCACAGGATTAGGTCCGGAAAGACAGTGATCAGCGCCAGAGCCGCGACCATCGCCAGCAGGAACGGCATGACGTCGACAACGATGGCCTTGAGCGGTTCGCCGGAAATCCGGGCCATGACGAACAACAGCAGCCCGTAGGGCGGCGTGACGAGGCCGAGCATGATGTTGACCACGACGACGACGCCGAAATAGACGAGGTCGATGCCCAGTGCTTTCGCCGTCGGAATGAGAACCGGGATGAAGATCAGCAGGATGGTCGTGCCTTCGAGCACGCAGCCGAGCAGAAGCAGGAAGATATTGACGAGAACCATGAAGCCGAGAGGCGAAAGGTGCCAGGCCTGCAGCAGGGCTGAGACGGTGGCCGGGATGTTCTCGACGGTGACGACGTAGTTGAAGACCAGCGCGCCGGCGATCAGCATGCCGATCGAGGCGGAGGTGCGGGCGCTGACAAGGATTGCCTGGTAGAAATCGCGGCCTCCGACGCTGCGATAGAGCAGTGTCGAAACAAGCAGTGCATAGGCGCCCGCGACGGCAGCGGCTTCCGTCGGCGTGGTGATGCCGCCATAGATGCAGCCAAGCAGCACGACCGGCATCATCAGCGAAGGGAAGGCGCGTACCGTGATGCCCGGCAGTTCCCTCATCGCTGTCGGCGGCTCGACCGGGAAATTCCTGCGCCGCGCGGTATAGCCGACGATCAGCGCCTGCGACAGCGCCATCAGCAGCCCGGGCACGACGCCGCCGAGGAACAGATAGCCGATCGAGGCGTCGGAGACGAGCGCATAGACCACCATCGGGATCGACGGCGGGATGATCGGACCGAGGACGGATGCGGCGGCGGTGACCGCCGCGGCGTAGCTGCCGGTATATTTGCCGTCCCGCGTCATCATCGATTGCATCACCTTGCCGATCCCGGCGGCGTCTGCGATCGCGGAACCCGACATCCCGGCGAAGATAACGCCCTGCAGGATCGTGACGAAGGCAAGACCGCCGCGGAAACGGCCGACGAAGGCATTGCAAAAGCGCATCAGCCGCTCTGTCATGGAGCCGACGCTCATCAGTTCCGCGGCAAGGATGAAGAGCGGCACGGCCAGGATGACGTAGTTGGAATACATGCCGTTCAGGAGCTGCTCGGCGGCCGTTCCCATGTCCAGATTGGCGAGCCACAGATAGAGTATCGAAGCCGCGATCATGCTGTGCCCGATCGGCAGGCCGAGCAAAGCCATGGCCACGATCGCATAGATGGCCACCGGGAAGGGGCTCGCGAAATTCATATCCGCGGCTCCGCATCCTGATCGGGGTCGAGCTCCTTCGGCGGGCCGCTCAAGAGAGACTCCCCAACGAGGAAGAGATAGCGAAGAATAATGGCCAGCGCGAAGGCGAGATAGATGGCGTAGACCCAGTCGAACGGAATATCGAGATAGGCCGTCTTC
>JBQCFA010000191.1:0-4403 GCA_051959695.1 Rhizobiaceae bacterium | reverse complement strand
TGAACAGGAGAAAAGCGCAAGGCGGTGTCGACCACCGTCGAGCATTTTCGACACATTCAGGGACGATTTCGGCCCAACCCCGAAGGGGCCGCGCTGAAATCCGCCATTTTGTCGTCGCTCGTCGTCGAATATGCGCTGCATGTCCTTCCTCCTCGCTCCTAAGACTGGCGGTTTTCCGCTGCGGCGCTGCCAACCGTTAAGTCGTCACTACGACCTGGGGCTTGCTGCGACTAGCCAAGCATAGCCGCGAGGAAATGGAAGGCAACGTCGAGGGGCGAGCGCGCCGCGCCACTCGCCACACCATTCAGAAGTGGTGCGGCCTCATCCCATCAGATGACACGCGCGTTCGCCGGCCTTGCGGTAGCATCGGCCGGATGATTGGTGACGGGGGGCACATGGCGAGCGTCGATGTGGTGGTTCCGTGCTATAATTATGGCCGGTTCCTCGCCGATGCCGTCGAAAGCGTTTTGAACCAGGAAGGTGTCGATCTGCATGTGCTGATCATCGACAATGCTTCCGAGGACGACAGCCTTGAAGTAGCCAGCGAGCTGGCTGCGCGCGACAGGCGCGTCAAGGTGATCGCACACTCCGTCAACCGGGGCCATACCTCCAGCTACAATGAGGGCATCGACAAGGCTTCCGCAGAGTATTTCCTGATCCTCGATGCGGACGACCTTCTCGCGCCGGGGGCATTGCCGCGTGCGCTGGCGGTGCTGGAGGACAATCCGGGCGTCTGCTTCGCCTATGGAGTGGAGGGGCGTCTCGACGAGGGAGACCGGCCGCAGCGCAAAATCTCCCGAACGTCCGCCGGTACGTCGGTGGCCAGCGGCCGGGAATTCATTCGCGGCCTCTGCCGTTGGCCCGTGAACCGCATCGGCGCCAACACCGTCGTCCGCCGCACGTCGGCCCAGAAGCGGGCCGGATACTATCGTCCGTCGCTGCCGTATACCGACGATCTGGAAATGTGGCTGCGGCTGGCGACCCTGGGTGGGGTCGCCTGTGTGCCTGACATCCAGGCCATCCGCAGATACCACGGGACGCGGATGTCGGTGCACTACCAGAGCCGGCAGGCACGCGATTTCATCGAGCGCGAGAAGGCTTTCCTGAGCTTCTTCGACAATGAAGGGCGGCACCTGCCGAACGCGGCGGCGCTCATGGCGCAGGTAAGAAGAGGCCTGGGCCAGCAGGCCTATTGGTCGGCGATCGCTCATCTGACGCGCGGCCAAACCAAAAGCGCCAAGGAAATCATGCGGCTGTCCCATCGTTGGCGCCCATATACCTCGTTGCTGCCACCGGTCACTGCCTTGCGCCACATGGATCGGCCCGTCGGCCGGACCCTCGATGTCCTGAAAGAGGCGTTGGCACCCTGGAGCCACCGCTAAGGGATCGAGGGCCGCGTCGCGGCAATGGCAGCCATAAGGCGGCTGTTGCCAGCCATTCGAGGTACGCGGTTCCCCATCGTCCCCAATAAGGTTGCGTTGCGGCGCGAGCCGCCGCCTTTAATGTCGTCCTGCTGTCGAGCTGCCCTGGAAGGAAGGACGCGGTGCAGGTGCTCACGCCGTCGACATTCGCGATGGCTACCTTCGCGACAGATGCAGTGATGCGAGGTTTGCCGGATCAACAGCCATGTGGTGGAGAGTTTCACGGATCGGCGGCGCATTGATTGCGGCGTGCGCCCTGCTGGCGGCGGCATTTCCCGCGCTTGCCTGCGGAACGGCTTCGGGCCCGGGCGGCGACCGGGTCTACCCGCTGAAAGTGCGGCCGGACAAGCGCTATCTTCTGGATGCGAACGACCGCCCCTTCTTCATAAACGGAGATGCGGCCTGGTCATTGATCGTGCAGCTCTCGAAGGAGGACGCGGAAACCTACCTGCGGGACCGTAAGGCCCGCGGCTTCAACACGATTCTCGTCAATCTGATCGAGCACCGTTTCGCCGACAAGGCGCCTGCGAACATCCATGGCGACAGGCCCTTCCGGGTGGATGGCGATTTCTCCACGCCGAACGAGGCCTATTTCGCGCATGCGGACTGGGTCCTGCGCCAAGCCTGCCAATTGGGGTTTCTGGTGCTGCTTGCGCCGTCCTATGCCGGCCATAATGGCGGCGACGAAGGCTGGTACGCCGAGATGGTGCGCAGCGGGCCGGAGAAGCTTCTGGCTTACGGCCAATTCCTCGGCCGGCGCTACGCCGATCTCGACAACATAATGTGGGTCCAGGGCGGCGACTACAATCCTCCCGACAAGGACCTCGTCCGCGCCGTCGCAAAAGGTATCCGAGAAACCGATCCCGGAGCCCTGCAGACCGCCCATGCCGGCCCGGGCACGGCCGCGCTCGACTATTGGCGCGGCGAGCCGTGGCTGGATGTCAACAATGTCTACACATACGAGCCGGTCTGGGAGGCGACCCGAACACAATATTCGCAAGGCGGCAACATGCCTCTTTTCCTGATGGAGAGCGCCTACGAAAACGAGCACGGCGCCGACGAGCAACGCGTGCGCGTCCAGGCCTACCAGGCCGTGCTGTCCGGCGCCTCGGGACAGGTGTTCGGCAACAACCCCATGTGGTACTTCGACGGCCCCGGGCTATGGCCGGCGCCCGTCACGTGGAAGCAGGCGCTGGACGGACCGGGCAGCCGCAGCATGTCGCAGTTCGCCAACGTCATGGCGTCGGTGAAGTGGTGGCTCCTCGAACCCGACATCCAAGGCAGGCTGCTGGTCGGCGGGCTGGGCGGGGAGAAAGCGCGTGTCGTCGCCGCAAGAGCGAGCGACCGTTCGTTCGCGCTCGTCTACCTGCCGACGAGCAAGGACGTCACGCTCGATCTTGGGCAGCTTGCCGGGCCGCGCATCGCAGCGCGCTGGCGAGATCCGGCAACCGGCCGGACGACAGATGTCGACGGCTCTCCCTTCCCGCCCGGCCGGCACGTCTTCATGCCGCCAAGGCTGAACGGGAACGGTTATACCGACTGGATTCTCGAATTGACATCGCTTGACGGGGAGCGGAGCCAGTGAACGCGGCAGCGGACCGGAACACGGCGCGGGCGCTCAACCGCGATCGGACGATGCGGTGGGCGAGCGGCCCGCGCGATGCTGAAGCGGCACCCCCTCAGAGGCGGGCGGCCGCCGGCCACATCACGCTCTTCGGGCTGTTCGGATGCGGAAACCTGGGCAATGACGGGTCGCTGGAAACGATGCTCGGGTTCCTGAGGCGTGTTCGCCCGGGCGCAAGAATCGTCTGCGTCTGCGACGAGCCGCAGGTCATCGCCCGATCGTTCTACGTCGAGGCCGTGCCGATCCGTGTGCCGAGCGAGCCGCCCGGCGGCAGGCTCGGGCGGATTCTCCTGCAGCCGTACCGCAAGCTGCAGGATTTCGCTCGCGCATGGGGTCACTTGCGCCGGGCCGACGTCATGATCATCCCGGGCACGGGCATCCTCGACGATTTCGGCGAACGCCCGCAAGGCATGCCCCTCAAACTTCTCAGCTGGTGCCTGGCGGCGCGTCTCGCCGGGACGAAAATAGCATTCGTGTGCATAGGAGCTGGGCCGATAAGGCATCGCGTCAATCGCTGGCTGATGCTGTCCGCCGCAAGAGTCGCGCATTACCGATCCTACAGGGACGAAATCTCCAGGGCGTTCATGGAAAGCGTCGGTTTCGACACGACACGCGACAAAATCTACCCGGACATCGTCTTCAAACTGCCCGCGCCATCGACATCGCGGACTCCGACCGGCGGCCCGGACCTCACCATTGGCGTCGGGGTGATGAGCTACAGGGGCTGGTACGGCTACGCCAGGGGCGGCGACCGGATATTCGAGGCCTATGTCGAAAAGCTCTCGGAGTTCGTGGTCCACTTGCTGGATCGCGCCTACGGCGTCCGCCTGCTCACCGGCGAACTCGGGGACAGCACGGCGGTGAATGCGGTGCTCGCCCGCGTGCGGACCGCGCGGCCGGAGATCGCTGACCGGATCGCGGCGGAGCCTTCCTATTCGCTCGGCGATCTGATGGCGCAGATCTCAAAGACCGACATCGTCGTCGCGACCCGGTTCCACAACATCGTCTGCGCCCTGAAGATGGGCAAGCCGACGATCTCGCTGGGCTATGCGCGAAAGAACGACGCGCTCATGGCCGAGATGGGCCTGGGCGCCTATTGCCAGCATGTCGAGCAGTTCAGTCTTGCCCTGCTGATCGAGCATTTCGACGCGCTTCTGGCGAACCGCGACATGCTGGCCCGGCATATTCGGAAAAGGGTTTCCGGGTACGACGACCAACTTTCCCGGCAGGAAGAGTTTCTTCTTTCCGAGTTTATCGAGCCTCTAGGGGAAAAGGCGTCCGCGGACGCCGGCAGGCCGCGCGGCAGTGATTGGGTGGAGCCAATCTCCGTAGAACGACCGTTTGGCTGTGTCCAGCTA
>JBQCFA010000190.1:0-11492 GCA_051959695.1 Rhizobiaceae bacterium | reverse complement strand
GGCAGGAAGAAGGAATGGATGACGTCCTGCGAGATCATCACCAGTTTCACCGGCACATTCACGGGGACGTGCAACTCGTTGATTTCGCGTACGCCGTTCGGGTGCTGGATCTTCCACATCCATTGCTTGCCGACGACATGGATCTCGAGCGCGTTCGGTGCCGCGCCGATGGTCGTCAGGAAGGAAGCCGCCGCGAACCAGAAGATGAAGATGAAGGCGAAAAGCGTGGCCGCCGTCCAGCCGATCTCGACGTCGCGGTTGATCCACTCAGGCAGCGGCCCGCGAGAGGCCGGCGATCCGCTGCGGTAGCGGATTCCGAACGTGACCAGAAGCGTCACCACCAGTCCGACGATGACCACTGAGACGCCGATCAGGCCGAAATATATCCAGTCGATATGGCGCGCATGCGCTGAAACCGCCGGGGGCAGGAAGATAAAGTGGTCGTGCATCACGCCAACCCTCCCCCGCCCGCGCGACGCAGGAGCATCATGCCGGCAATACCGAAGAAGAGCAGGGAAACGATCCCGAATCCGCCGATCTGCAGCCATCGGAGCACGCGGCCATTGTAGGTGCCGTTTGCGGGATTGAGCCCGTAGCAGAGCAGCCTTATGTGGTCGGCGATGGTGCCGATTTGGTTCTGCGAGGCGGCGACGAGCGCCAGTCGGACCTTGTCTCCAGTAATATTCATCGAAGTCAGCACCTGGGTAACACGGCCGTCGGGCGCCACGGCGAACGCGGCCGTCGGATGGGCGAAGACATCGTCGGCCTCGTCATAGGTGTAGGAGAAACCGACTGCCCTCGTGACGGCGCCCTCCGCCTCGGCCGATCCACTGAGAAAAACGGCGTCCTTCTTCACGGGCCCGTCGTCGATATGCGCCGCCTTCATCGCCGCCGCGTCACTCGGCCGATCGCGAGGGTCGAACCCCACCACGACGAAGTTGAAGCCCCTGCCCGGCGTCAGGCCGGATTTTGCCGCCGCGTCTGCGGCCATGGCGATGGCGGTGCCGCAAAGCGTCTTGCAGGTGAAGTCAGCGATCACCATCAGGCCGGGCTTGCCGCCGAATGCCTTGCCGAGCGTCATCGCGGTTCCCGTCGAGTTCACGAATTTGTCGCCGAGCGGCAGACGCGCGTTCTTCGGCATGTCGATGCCGACCTTGCCGAGTTCAGCCTGTGTCAACGCGGCCGAGGCCGAAGCGACGGAAAGGAGGATAAAGGCGCAGGCGGCGACAACCGATTTCATGGCGCATGCCCGCTTCCGCCGACCACCGCTTCGGACAGTGGATCGAACGCCGAGGCTCCGCGGCCAGCGATGATCTTCATGGCTTTCTCGACGGGTATGGCGGCTATGCCGGACGGCTTGTCGATCCAGCCCGACCGTTCGAGCTTCTTGTGCTGCGCCTCCATGAATTCCCGACTATCCGTCTGCGGGTGCGACTGGAGGCGAGGCTCCGAGAAATTTTGCGGCGGCTGCGGTCCCGGTGCCACGGCCAGGTATATGGGCAGCAAGATTGCCATCAACGCGATCACGACAAGGAAGAAGCCGCCGATCGCGAAACTGATGAACCGGGGCCGCGTGATTTCGGCCGGCTCGAAGGAAGGCCGCTGCGTTTTAGCCATGGCCGACCTCCTCTCTACGCCGTGCGTACAGGCGGCGGCTCCAACTGCCTGCAAGGATCAGCCCCGCGGCGAACAGGATCGCCGCGAGCGGGGCCAGCGCCCAGGCGAGCGGCTGGAACAGCGGCAGGATGAACCATGCCCGATAGAGCACGATCCCGACCAGCGCGAGCACCACCACCATGCGAAGCCGCCCGGCCGAGGCGCGGACCGGCTCGAAGGCGAGCGAGAGCATCGGCACGGCAAGACCGACCAAGAACGCGGCGACGATCAATACGATGCCCGGCGCGCTCTCGCGGTCGATGTAGAACCGCACGGTGTCGGGCAGGTCGCCATACCAGATGATCAGGAACTGGAAGAAGATCATGTAGCCGACGCCCATGATCATGGCGGCGGTTAGGCCGGCTATGTCGTAAGTGGCCTTGCGCGGAACTTCGGGCGTGACGATCAGCGCCAGCGCCAGCGCGGTCAGCATCCAGACGATGATCGTCTCCGCCCCGAAGGCCGACGAGGTGAATCCCGGCGTCAGCGCCAGAAGCCAGTCATAGGCGACGAAGGTCGTGATGATGGCGTGGAACACCAGGCCGAGCCCGGCCACGATCTGGCCGCGCTCTCCCTCGCTCGGAAGTATATCGAGAGCCAGCACGGTCCAGCCGGCGAAGGCGATGATCGTCCTGAGAACGAGGAGCGGCGCACTGAGATAGAACGTGGCGACCGACGCATCGTGGGCGCCGGAAACGGCCCATGGATAAAGGAGCGGCGCGGAGAGAAGCACGAAGATAGCCCCGACGCCGGCGGCGGGAACAAGCAGCGAGAAGGCGGTCAGCGCCGGCTCGAGTGTCGAATACCAGACGCCGCCGGTAAGGCGGCCGACCAGCTTCAGGCTCAGCGCGCCGACCGGGACGCCCAGGACAAGGGTGAAGCCGAACAGCCAGGCGCCGGCCGTGTCGCGCGGCTGGAACCATGCGGCCACGACCAAGACCGCCAGGGTGACGATCGCAAGGGCGACGATGGCGTGCCGGCCTCTCATTGCAGCTTCACCCCAGCCGCCTGCGCATCGGCGAGGCTGGCATGCCTGGAAAGCTGAAGCGCGCGGATATAGGTCACGATCGCCCAGCGGTCGGCGGGCGCCACCCGGTCGGCATAGGAGTACATGACCCCGTAGCCGTTCGTCATGACATCGAGGAAATGACTGGCCGGCGCCTTCATCAGTGCAGCGGAATGATAGGAGGGCGGCGCCGGGAAGCCGCGCCTGACGACCATCCCGTCACCGTCGCCGTCGAAGCCGTGACACGGTGCGCAGAAGATGTCGTACCGCTCCTTGCCACGTTCCAGCAACGCCAGATCCACCTTCGGCGGATTGGCCAGCGCCTGCTGATACGCCGGCGCCGATTGCGATACGGTCCCCTCGGGCGGCTGCTGCGCCGAGGCGCCGTCCGGAAAAATATCCGCCTTCGAATAGGTGTCGTAGCGCTTTTGCTCGTCCATCGACTGATCGCAGCCGGCGAGCGCGAGAAGCAGCGCGATGAGGGCGAGGTGCATCCTCACAGCTCCGCCTCCTCCACCGCATCCGCGCCGATTTCGGCAAGTAGCCTTTCGAGGTTTCGGCGTGCTCGCGCGGTGGCGGGTATGTCGATGGCGAGCAGGAACGCGTCCTGGCTGGCGCGGACGGCAAGCGAGCCGTCGAAGAAGGGGTGGTTGAGGCGCGGCAGCCCCGTCGACCAGAGCATCGCGGCAAATCCGCAGGCGCCGGCCATCAGCACTCCGAACTCGAAGGGAAAAAGCGGGAAGACCGGCAAGCTGTTGGGCGGCCGCGAACCGTAATTGAATGGGAAATCGATACTCGCGCTGTACCACTCGAGAAACCAGCAAAGCGCCGCCGTGCCGAGCCCGCCAACCAGCATCGCCACGCGCACGCGGAACGGACTGGCGCCCAGGAGTGCGCCGAGCCCCGTGACCTCGTAGGGCGTGAAGGCATCGAGGACCCGGAAGTCGCGTGCGCGGAGCTGTCCGATCGCGTTGACCAGCGCTTCCTCGTGTTCGAAGCGGGCGAGGATGGCGGTCATCCGCTCGCCTCCTCGTGCACGAGTTTGCGCACTTCGTGCATCGAAACGACAGGAAACAGGCGGACGAAGATGAGATAGAGGAAGGCGAAGAAGCCGAGCGAACCAAAAAGGATCAGCCAGTCCCAGAGCGTTGGGTAGAACAGCCGCCACATCGACGCAACGTAGTGGTGCGAGAGCGTGTTCCAGACGATCAGGATGCGTTCCAGCCACATGCCGACATTGATGAGGATTGAGATCACGATGATCGCCGCCAGGCTGCGCCGGACGCGGTGGAACCAGAATGCCTGCACGGCCAGGCAATTGCAGAAGATCATGATCCAATAGAGCGGCGCGTAGGTTCCGCCGAATTGAAAGGCAAGGAAGCGCCGGTCGACGCCCCTGCCCGAGAACCAGCCGCTGAACCATTCCGTCACATAGGAAAGCAGCATGACGGTGCCGGCCATCAGCATCACCTTCGCCATCATGTCGAAATGGCGCATGGTGATCAGCGCCTCGAGGCGCAGGCCCCAGCGCACGGCTGCACAAAGCACGACCACCATCCCGAAGCCGGAATACATGGCCCCGACAACGAAATAGGGCGGGAAGATCGTCTCCTGCCAGCCGGGCATCAGGCTCGCGGCGAAATCCAGCCCGACGATGGAATGCACGGAGCAGACGAGCGGGACGGCGAGCGCCGCCATGGTCCTGTAGTAGGTCTGGTAGATATGCCAATGGCGCGCCGAATTGCGCCAGCCGAGCGCCAGCGCCCCGTATACGACACGCTTGCCATGCGTCGTGGAGCGGTCGCGCAGCGTGGCGAAATCAGGGATGAGGCCGGTATACCAGAAGATGATCGAGAACAGCAGGTAGCTGAGGATGGCCCAGAAATCCCAGACCAATGCGCTGCGCCACTGCGGCCAGAGGCCCATCGTGTTGGGATAGGGGGCGAGCCAGTAGAAATAGAGCGGTCGCCCCATATGCATGATGGGGAAAAGCCCGGCGATGGCGACAGCCATCAGCGTCATCGCCTCCGCCAGCCGGTTGATCGCCGCACGCCAATGCTGGTGGGTCAGGAGCAGCATCGACGAGATCAGCGTGCCGGCATTGCCTATGCCGATCCACCATACGTAATTGGCGATGGGATAGCCCCATACCACGATGGAATTGTTGCCGAAGACGCCGATCCCAGCCACGAACAGGTAAGCCATCGAGCCGAAGAAGATCATGGTCAGCACGCCGGAGACGAAAAAGGCGATCCACCAGCGGCGCCAGCGTCCGCCGTCGAGCAGCGGCGCGGTGACCAGAACGTTCACCGCCTCGTTCGTGTTGACGCGCGTCAGCCGCCGGTCTTCGCCGGGCATGGCCGTGCCCGCATAAGGGAAATCAGCGCTGCCGATTGCCATCGTCATGCGCTTCCCTCCGCGAGCTTCGGGTTGGGATTGCGTACGCGCGCCAGATAGGTCGTTCGCGGACGCGTGCCGAGTTCTTCCAGCAAGGTGAAATGGCGCGGATCGTCGCGCAACGAGTTGACCTTGGCGTCCCTGTCCTGGAGGTTGCCGAAGCTGATCGCCCGCGTCGGACAAGCCTCCTGGCAGGCCGTCACGACACCGCCGTCGGGTATGGGCGTATCGGTCTTCTCGGCTTCGCGCCGGGCCCGGCTGATGCGCTGGACGCAATAGGTGCATTTCTCCATCACGCCGCGGGCGCGCACCGTGACGTCCGGATTGAAGCGCGCCCGTGAGGGATCCTCGCCGAGATCCTTGTATTCCTGGCCGGAATTGTAGGCGAACCAGTTGAAGCGCCGCACCTTGTAGGGACAGTTCGACTGGCAGAAGCGCGTGCCGACACAGCGATTGTAAACCTGGACGTTCAGCCCCTCCGTGTCGTGGATGGAGGCCTCGACGGGGCAGACCGGCTCGCACGGCGCCTTTTCGCATTGCATGCAGGGCACCGGTTCGAACCCCTGGCGTGGTTCCTTCGTGTCGCCAAGCTCATAGCGATCGATCCTCAGCCAGTGCATGATCCGGCCGTTGGCGACCTCGTCGGGTCCCACGACCGCGATATTGTTCTCCGACTGGCAAGCGATCACGCAGGCGTTGCAGCCGATACAGGCCGCCGTGTCGATGACCATCGCCCAGGAATACGGGTCCCGCGGCGGGCCCGGCTCGAACAGGCTGGCCAGCGGCTTTTTCTGGTCCGCGCCACCGGCACCGGCCTCGCCTGCCTTCACCTCCGGCAGTAGCTTTTCAAGATCGCCCTCGATCCTGAAGTGCTCCTGCGAGGAGGGCACCGCCGCGCGGCGGCCGGTCTTGCGAAGATCGACCCCGATGACCAGCGTATCCGGGCGACCCGGCGCCAGAAGCCTCGGATTGTAGCCAAGTGCGGTGCCGATGGCCCCGGCCCGCAGCCTGCCATAGCCGAGGGTGAGCCCGACCACTCCGCTCGCCTGCCCCAGATCTATCCGCGCGGGCCCTTCGATCGCGCCATCGGCCGACGTCACGGATACGACATCGCCATCCTCGATCGCGAGGGCGCGGGCGTCTTTCGACGCGAGCGAGACGACGTTCGTCCATGTCCCTTTCGACAGCGGTTTCGGGCATTCCTGCAGCCAGGCATTGTTGGCGAAGCGGCCGTCATGGATGGTGGGGTCCGGCCGCAGAACGGCGGTGAGGCCGCCGGCGGGTGGAGCCTTCCCTGCCGGACGCGAAGAATCCGCCGGCGCGACGTTTTCGCCAGGCGGCGTCGCCTGGACACCGCCCGGCGCTCGGCCGGTAGCGACGCCTCGCACGAGCGCATCACGCCACCAGTTTTCGAACGTGTCGTCGGGCTCGTCCCGCCGCCAGGTGGCGCGCACGATGTCGTGGCCGGAGGGCGCTGGCTGACCTGCCTAGAAGGCAAGGATTTCGTGCACCGAACGGGTCGCATAGAGCGGGCGGATCAGCGGCTGGACGATGCTTGCCGTACCATCCGCCGCTCGCAAATCGGACCAAGCCTCCAGTGGATGCGACAGCGGCAGGTGCCAGCGGCATAGCCCTGCCGTCTCGTCGTCGTAGCAGCCGGCATGCACAGAAAAGGGAACGGCCTGCAGCTTCTTCGCGAAGCCTGTGCCGGGCGCGGCGTCATAGGCTGGGTTGCAGTCGAGTACGAGCAGGTTCCCGACGTTGCCGGCGTCGAGTTCCGAGAGGAATGCCGTGAAACCTTCCGGGCTGGGTCCGGCCTCGGGAAAATCGATGTGCTCGAGCGGCGCGCCGATCGCCCGGTTGGCCTTGTCGGTTGCATTCCGGGCGGCGGCCCCGATCGTCTCGCCAGCGAGGAGCAGACCGCCCTTCCCCACCGATTTCAAGTCGGCCAGCATGGCGTCGACGAATGCCCGCGCCCTGGTGGGAAGATCGGCTTGCGCCGCTTCGCCGCCGTTGAGCCCCGCGGCGATTTCCAGTGCGACCGCTTCGATCTGGTCCGGGCGCAATGCCAGCCTGTGATCGGCATTGGCGCCAGTCAGCGTCCATGTCGATTCGATTGCGTAGAGCCGCGACATGTCCTTCTCGGCGCTTCGCCTGCCGTCGGCGAAACGCCGGGCGAGGACGAGCTGCATCGGGCCGGGTCCGAGGGGATCGGCATCGAGCGAGACGATCACCTTCGCGGCGTCGAGCCGAGGAAAGAAGCCCAGGCCATCGGTCTGCCCGCCGGCCGGATCGTAGGCGAACCAGCGGGTGCCGGGGGCCTTGCCAATGAGCTCGGCTATCTGCCGCAGCAATGTCGGCGACGTGATCGTTGAGGTGAGGATATGCAACGGCGCGGTCCGGCTCCTCGCCTCGTCCAGACAGCCCAGCAACTCGCCCTGAAACTCGGCCCATCCCGTCAGGGGCTGTGGCCCGCGGATCGCCTGCGAGCGATCGGGATCGTAGAGCGCCATGATCTCGGCTTCGCCGAAGATATCCGTCGCCCCGAGGCTGGCGGGATGGCGCGGATTGCCGGAAACCTTGATAGGCCGCCCATCGACTGCCTTGACGATGACGCCGCGCGCGTATCCGCCGAGCGCAAGTGAGGTGGCGTAGTATTGAGGCTCGCCCGCAACCATGCCCTCCGGCATGTCGACATAGGGCAGTATCTCCTCGTTCGGACGCGAGCAGCCGGCGAGGCTTGCCGCCGCCCCCGCCGCGAAGAGCTTCAGCGCCGCCCGCCGGCTGATCTCCGCCTTGGCGCTCATCTGTGGCACACCGAGCAGTCGGTCATGTTCGACGTATGGACGACATAGTGCCGGAGCATGGCGACGGCCTTCCGCGGATCGTTGTCCGGATCGGGGAAATGCGGATCGAAGATCTCCGTCTCGCTTCGCATGTGCCTGCCGGGATCCCGGTGGCAATCGAGGCACCAGCCCATCGTCAGGGGCGTCTTTTTCTCCGTCAGCGGCTGTTCGCTCATGTCGCCATGACAGGTCGTGCAGCCGATGCCGTTCTTGATATGCACGCTGTGGTCGAAATAGACGTAGTCAGGCAGGCGGTAGACCCGGTTCCAATGGATCGGGATGTCCTTAGCCAGGCTCTGGCGGACCGGCGCCAGCATGGCCGCGCTGGTAAAGAGCTGCGAATGGCAGGTCATGCAGGTATGGGTCGGCGGAAGCCCAGCGAACGCCGCGCCCTCGACGCCGCCGTGGCAGTAGCGGCAGTCGAGCCCCAGGTCGCCGACATGATGCTTGTGACTAAACGGTACGGGCTGATCGACGTGCAGGCCGAGATCCGTAACATAGGACGAAGCGTGCAGTTCGTAGTTCAGGACGAAGACGAGAATGACGACCACCGGAATCGAGACAAGAACGGCGATGGCGACCGTATTGGCTCGCGGATGGAAGATCTGTGCCATTCACTCGATGCGGGCGCTAGCCCGTTGCCCTGGTCTTGCTCCTGCGTTGCGGAAGTCGCGCGCACGGATCCTCCGGTCCGACAGGCTCATGCCCTTGAAGGCCGCGGGGACCGCTTCGTTGCCCAACGGCAAATGACGGCTCCGCTGAATAGGTCCTTGCAAGGCCGATACCCGAGGGCATAACCCGGCAATATCCAAATGGTTCCGAGGCGACCCGTTTGCTGTCGGACGCGCGGAGCCGCGGGCGGCGAAATGCCGCCTGGCCGAAGTTCAGCGTTTGGCCGAAGCGGCGTAACGTGCCTTCGTATCCTCATTCATCGGGTAGAGGCCCGGAAGCGGCACGCCGGCCTCTACCTCCCCCATGATCCACTCTTCCATGCGTTCCTGCTTCGGCGCTTCCGCCAGCACGTGATCGAGCAGAGTGGCCGGGATCACCACGGCGCCGTCCTGGTCGAGGACGATCGCGTCGTCCGGAAAGACCGCCACGCCGCCGCAGCCGACCGGCTGCTGCCAGGCGACGAATGTGAGGGACGCCACGGAGGGCGGCGCCGCCACCGACTGGCACCATACGGGAAGGTTGGTCCTGAGCACGCCTTCCAAATCGCGGACGGCGCCGTCGGTGACCAGCGCGGCCACCTGCCTCTTCTGCATGCGGGCGCAGAGGATGTCGCCGAATATGCCCGCCGCAGTGATTCCCATTGCGTCGACGACGGCGATGCATCCCTCGGGCATCGCCTCGATCGCCGCGCGCGTCGAGATCGGAGAAGACCAGGATTCCGGCGTTGCCAGATCCTCTCGTGCCGGAATGAAGCGTAGCGTGAAGGCCGGTCCCGCGATCCGCTCCTCGCCCTTTCGGAGAGGCAGAACGCCGCGCATCCAGATATTGCGCAGGCCCTTCTTGAGAAGGACGGTGGTGATGGTCGCGGTCGAGACCGACCGCAGGACATCCAGTTTTTCCTTTGTCAGCGTCACGGTCGCTCCGATCGAATCCGGGTTCCTGCATGCCATCTAAAGGCGGTACAGAGCCTTGTCACCCATGAACTTCCGGTGGGCGGGCGCCCTGCGCGATCGTGGGCGGCGCGTTGTTCAGGGTCTCGACCGCAAAGCCAGCCGCCGCCTTGTAGCCTGCCATGAACCTGGCACGCTCCTCGGCCGGGACGACGGCGTCGATGTCGTCGAATTCGCCGCCGCAACGCTCGTCGACGATGTTGAGCAACCCGAACGGACCGGCGCCGCGATTGCGAAGCACCAGTTTGGACACCGGGCCGCAAAGCTTCTCGTCATAAGCCATCAGCGCCCGCTGCGTCGGACCGTGCCGCACGATCGCCGCGCCCAGCGTCCGCGCGTCGACGATGGCCTGGCTCGCCCCGTTGGAGCCGGTCGGGTACATGACGTGCGCCGCATCGCCGATGAGCGCCACGCCCCCATCCTGCCAGGTGGGGATCGGATCGCGGTCGATCATCGGATTCTCATAGGCGATTTCGGCCCCTCTGATCAGCGCGGGCACGTCGAGCCAGTCATGTCGCCACCCTTCGAAATGATGGATGAAGCTCTCGATCGCGACCGGCGTGAACCATCCCCGGTCCTTCCAGCCCTCGGCGCCGTCCACCGTCACCTCCGCAATCCAGTTGATCGAAGCCAGCCCCGTTTCCGGGTCGGCGGGCGAGATCGGATAGAAGACCAGCCGCTGCCGATGCGTGCCGAATCCGACGAACGACGCGCCGGTGCGGATCGGCGCTCCCGGACTGACGCCACGCCACATGATCGCACCGCCCCAGCGTATGGGTGGTTGGTGGGGATGCATCTGCGCGCGCACGGCTGAATGCAGGCCGTCCGCCCCGATCAGGAGCGCACCCGTCTCGTGGGACACGCGTCCGCCCGCGGTCTCGACCGTTGCCGTGACGCTGCCGTCTTCGTTGTTGCGATAGCCTGTGACGCGATTGCCCTGCCGCACCGAACCGGACCCGATGCGCTCCATGGCCTTCTCGTGCAGCAGCATCTGCAGGCCGCCCCGATGCGCCGAATATTGCGGCCATTTGTAGCCGGCTTGGATGCCGCGAGGCTCCGCGTAGATGTCGTTGCCATTTAGGCCTACCAGCGCCCATTCCCTTGTCGGCAGGCCGATGCGGTCGAGATCGGCGGGCCCGATGCCGAGGTCGAAGAGTTCTCGGACCGCATTCGGCTGCAGGTTGATGCCGACCCCAAGCGGCCGCAGCTGGCGCACCGCTTCGAAGACCACGCATGGCACGCCGATCTGCTCGAGCGTGAGCGCCATGGCCAGTCCGCCGATGCCGCCGCCGGCGATCAGCACGCGGTTTGTCGGCATCGCTTCCTTCCCTTCCGCCTCGCTGCGTGCGGACAATAGCCCGCGGAGCGAGACGATGGGAACCCGGATTGCCGAATGATCAGGGCGACAGGCCGGCCTCGATCAGATCGCCGAAGAGGCGCTCGCGATGAGCGCGATCGCGAAACGGCTTCGAATCGGCGAAACGGCGCGCCGAAAAGGAAGGCGCCAGTGCAAGCAGGCGTTCTCTCGCCTCTGCGGCTGCCGTTCCGTCCCCAGCCCCGGCATGGCTCGCCGCCAGTCCGGCAAGTATCCCGACCTGCGGCGCGGCCACCATGGCGTAGGCCGCGATGGCCTCGTCGTGGCGGCCGAGCATGTAAAGCGCGAGACCAAGATTGGTGACGTACCAGTCCGGGTGCCCCGGATTGAGCGCCATGGCGCGCCTCGCCCAGCGCTCGCCTTCCTCCGGCTTGCCGAGATAGATGGAGACGGGCGCCCTGAGCGCCATGACATGGGCGTCGAACGGATTGTGGTCGTAGGCCTTGATGTGGTGCTGCTCGGCTTCGGCAAATCGGCCGAGATAAAGCGCGATCTGGCCGTAGACCAGATGGCACCAGCTGTCGGAGGGATCGAGCGTCAGGGCGCGTTTCGCCGCAGCGAACATCGCCTCCCCTCCCGCCGGCTCCGGA
>JBQCFA010000189.1:0-3142 GCA_051959695.1 Rhizobiaceae bacterium | reverse complement strand
CATCCAGTCGATGCTAGCGCAAGGTCGGCGAACGCGCCCGTCACCTGATGGGATGAGGCCGCACCACTTATGAACGGTGTGGCGCGCTCCCGTGCCGTGCCGCCATGGCGCCGCCGGCGCTCGCCCCTTCGACGTTGCCTTCCGTTTCCTCGCGGCTATGCTTGCCCCGGTTGCAGCCAACCGTTAGTCCGTCACTACGACCTAGGGACAACATGACCACCGCCTTGGATGATTTGCCGGCCTTCGCGACCGTGGCGGAACTGTCGGCGGCGCTCCGGGAGGGTCGCGCGACATCGACTTCCGTCGTCCGCCGCGCGCTCGATCGCATCGAGACCCACGATCCCGAACTCAATGCCTTTGTCCTGACCTTTCCTGAAGCCGCGCTCGCGGCCGCGGCGGCGGCCGACGAGCGTCGTCGCCAGGGCAGGCCGAAAAGCCAGCTCGACGGCATTCCCTTCGCGGCGAAGGATCTGCTCGACGTCGAGGGCCATCCCACGCGTGCCGGCTCGAAGGCGCTTGCGGGAGGATCCGCCGCAGCCACGGCTTCCGTCCTCGACCGCCTTGCCGATGCCGGCATGATCCTGGTCGGCAAGGTGCAGACGGTGGAGTTCGCCTTCGGCAGTTGGGGTACCAATATTGTCTCGGGCACGCCTCTCAATCCCCATGACCGCGCCGTGCCGCGCGCGCCGGGCGGTTCGTCCAGCGGCTCCGGGGTCGCCGTCGCGGCGGGCCTCGTGCCGATGGCGATAGGCACCGACACGACAGGCTCGGTGCGCAATCCGTCAGCCATGTGCGGCGTGGTCGGGCTGAAGACCACCGCCGGGCTCGTCGGGCGCGGCGGATTGTTGCCGCTCGCCTCCACCTTCGACAGCGTTGGTCCGCTGGCACGGTCGGTCGAGGACGCGGCGCTTGTACTGGCGGCGATCGAAGACGAGGACGCGCGCGATCCCGCGACCTACGGGCTAACGTCCACCCGGCCGCTGGAAACGCTCGATCGCGGCGTGGCCGGCATGCATTTCCGTATCCCGTCCGAGGCGGATCTCGGCTCGGTCATGCCCGGCGTGCTGGAACGGTTCCGCGCAGCGCTCGCCGATCTCGAGGCGCTGGGCGCCACGATCGAGGAGCGGCCGATGCCCGAGCCCCCGGAAGCCTACATGGTCCATGCCGGCGACATCATGGCGGCGGAGGCGTGGCATCATCTTGGCCGTTATGTCGATATTCCCGACAGCGTGGTCGCTCCCGCCATCCGGGCGCGCATCCTGAAGGGCAAGGAGATCGACGGCGCGCGCTATCAGGAACTCATCGAGATGCGGCGCCTCCGCCAGGTCGCGTTCATGCGCTACATGGAAGGCGCCGACGCCTTCCTCACGCCGACCTCTCCGATCACAGCGCCGCCGCTTGCCGAAATCGACGAGACGAAGACGCCGCTCGGCACCTTCACGCGGCTCGTCAACCTGATCGACATGGCGGCGCTCAGCGTGCCGACCGGGCTGGTGGACGGCCTGCCGTCGGGCCTGCAGATTGCCGTGCGCCGCTTCCGCGACCCGCTGGCGCTGCGCATCGGACGTGCACTGGAAGTGAAGCGCGGCGGCTCGCTGTTCGATGCGCCGGCGGGCTTTGCGGAACCGTAAAACCCTTTTGCGGAGGGGGCAGCGGTGGGGTGGACGCCAGTGAATTCGAACGCGCTGGCTCTCCAAGCGCTTCGGCAATCATCATCATGTCGGCGACATAGGCAGCCCCGGCCTGTTCCAAGGGATAGAATTGGTCGCCGACCGATGCTCCAGCAGCCGTTCGACCCTGCGCTGACGCTCCACGCATTCATCAAGCGAACGAGCTCATGGTCTATCCGATGGGCGGCCCCATCGACGGAAGGCGCGGCGACCATGTGCGGATCGCGCCGCCACTCATCGTCACTGGGCAGGACATCGATACGATCTTCGAATGCCTCGGAGAGTCGGTGGATACGGCATTGACCGGGTTGGCCTAGGTGCGAGCGAAGCGAGCCTCGAAGGACGCACCTGAAAGCCTCACTCCGGCGCAGCCCCCAAAGCGTAGAGGATGCCGCGCAGTTCGGCCAGCCCGCGCAGCCGGCCGATCGCCGGGTAGCCGGGAGTGGTTCTCTTGTCGAGATCGTCCAGCATCCGATGGCCATGGTCGGAGCGGAAGACGATCGTATCGGCCGGCGCGCGCCGCCTGTCTTCCGCCACGAGCTCCTTCAGCACTGCGACCATGTCGACGTCGCCGCCCAGATGATCGCTTTCATGGAAGCTGCGTGGGTCCGCTTCGCGTTTCGTGGCGCGCAGATGCGTGAAATGGATGCGCGAGGCGAAGCGCCGCGCCATCGCCGGGAGATCGTTGTCGGCGCGCACGCCGAGGCTGCCGGTGCACAGGCACATGCCGTTTGCCGGTGAAGGGACGGCATCGAACAGTGCCGCGTAGTCGGCCTCGGTCGAGGCGATGCGGGGAAGGCCGAAGAGCGGGCGCGGCGGATCGTCCGGATGCAGCGTCAGCTTGACACCGAGCCCTTCAGCCGCTGGCGTCACCGCCTGCAGGAACTCCACCAGATGGCGGCGCAGCCGCACCGCGTCGATACCGTCATAGGCGGCCAGGCGCTCGCGGAAGCCCGGCAGCGTCATCGGCTCGGTGGTCGAACCCGGCAGCGCGGAGGTGATGATGCGGACGATCTCGGCCAACTCCGCCTCGCTCATCGCATCGCGGACGGCGCGGGCGCGCTTGCGTTCCTGCGGCGTGTAGTCGGCCTCGGCGCCTTTGCGAGCTAGCACGTGGAGATCGAAGGCGGCGAAACGCTCCTGGTCGAACCGCATGGCGGTGGCGCCGGTGGTCGTGACGAAGTCGAGTTCGGTCCGCGTCCAGTCGACGACCGGCATGAAATTGTAGCAGACGATGCGGATATCCGACGCCGCGACCGCCTCGAGGCTGGCGATCCAGGCTTCGATCTCGGCCTTCGCCGCGCCGCCCTTTCGCTTGACGGCGTCTGGAATGGGGATGCTTTCCACCACCGACCAGGTGAGCGGCGTCCGGCCCGCCGGCGTCGTCTCGATCAGGTTGCGGCGCCCGGCGACGTCGCGCGCCGTCCACACCTCGCCGATGGGAACCTCGTGCAGCGCCGAAACGATATTGG
>JBQCFA010000188.1:0-8526 GCA_051959695.1 Rhizobiaceae bacterium | reverse complement strand
CCTTTTTTGGCGCCGCGCCGCTTCATTTCGTGGACGAGCGTGTTGAAGATGCGGGCGCCGGAAGCGCCGATCGGGTGGCCGATGGCGATGGCCCCGCCATTGACGTTGACGATGTCGGGATTCCAGCCGAGATCCTTGTTGACCGCGCAAGCCTGCGCGGCGAAGGCCTCGTTGTCCTCGACCAGATCCAGGTCATCGGCCTTCCAGCCAGCTTTCTCCAGCGCCTTGCGCGAAGCCGGGATCGGGCCAGTGCCCATAATCTTCGGATCGACGCCGGCGGTGGCCCAGGAGGCGATGCGCACGAGCGGCGTGATGCCGCGCCGCTTCGCCTCCTCCTCGCTCATCAGCACGTCGGCGGCGGCGCCGTCATTGATGCCGGATGCGTTGGCGGCCGTCACCGTGCCTTCCTTGTCGAAGGCTGGGCGCAGCTTCTGCATCGCGTCCATCGTCGCGCCGTGGCGGATATATTCGTCCTGATCGACCACGGTGTCGCCCTTGCGCGACTTCACCGTGACCGGCACGATCTCGTCCTTGAACCTGCCGGCCTTCTGCGCCGCTTCCGCCTTGTTCTGCGAGGCGAGCGCGAACTTGTCCTGGTCGTCGCGGGTGATCTGGAACTGGCGCGCCACGTTCTCCGCAGTGATGCCCATATGGTATCCGTTGAAGGCGTCCCAGAGGCCGTCCTTGATCATGGTATCGACCATGGCGTAGTCGCCCATCTTCACGCCTTGGCGCAGATGTGCGCAATGCGGGGACATGGACATGGATTCCTGACCGCCGGCGACGATTACCTTCGCATCACCCGTTGCGATCTGCTGCATGCCGACCGCGATCGTCCTCAGGCCGGAGCCGCAAACCTGGTTCAGCACCCAGGCGGTGGTCTCCTTCGGCAGGCCGGCGGCGATCGAGGCCTGGCGCGCCGGGTTCTGGCCTTCGCCCGCCGTCAGCACCTGGCCGAAGATCACCTCGTCGACATCCTTCCCGTCGACGCCGGCGCGCTCCAATGCTCCCCTGATCGCCGTGGCGCCGAGTTCATGGGCCGTCAGATTGGCGAAGGCGCCGTTGAAGGAACCGACTGGAGTACGCGCGGCGCTCGCCACGACGATGGAAGAAGATGTGCTCATTGTTGGTCTCCTGACAGCAGGCTGCAAAGCATTTGATTGCCCTTGATCTTGCCGTTTCCCGCCGCTGAGTCAAACGGGAACGGATATCACGGCGCGGCCTCCGCCGAGCGGACGACCACCGGTCAGGACCGAGAAAATGGATTTCCGGCCCCTCCGTCTGCCGCACTGCACAAAGCGCTTTCTTTTGCGCAGCATTTGCGCATATCCTCGACAGAGAGACTACTGTAAGTTTGCGCTTACCGAAGCGTTCCGGCACTCTGGAGGAGCATGATGCCCGCAAAAGACGACCCGGTGGTCATCAAGAAATACGCGAACCGTCGACTCTATAATACAGGTACGAGCACCTATGTGACGCTCGAGGATCTTGCCGAGATGGTGAAGCGCGGCGAAGAATTCACGGTACAGGACGCCAAGAGCGGCGAGGATATCACCCATCCGGTGCTGACCCAGATCATCTTCGAGCTGGAGAACAAGGATGGGCAGAACATGCTGCCCGTTTCCTTCCTGCGACAGTTGATCTCGTTCTACGGCGACCAGATGCAGATGATCGTGCCGAGCTTCCTCGAACAGTCGATGATAGCCTTCGCCAAGGAGCAGGAGCGTTTCCGCGAGCAGATGAATTCGACGTTCGGCCAGTCGCCCATGGACATGATGAAGCTGCCGTCGGGAATGAAAGCGTTCGAGGAGCAGACAAGGCGCAACGTGGAGATGTTCCAGAACGCCATGCGCATGTTCACGCCATTTCCCGGCGGCGCGGGCGCGGCGGCAGGTTCGGAGCCGAAGAAGGAGAAGTCCGACAAGGACAAGGATCTGCAGGAACTGAAGGAGCAGATCGCCGCCATGCAGAAGAAGCTGGACCAGATCGGGGAGTAGGCCACCCCTACCAACCCAGCGCCACACCGTCCTTGCGTGGATCGGAGCCGCCGACGAGGAATCCCGTCTTGCGGTCGATGACGATCATCTGGCCCCCGCCCCAGGGCGAGGCGGCCGCACGGAGCAGATGGCCCTTGTCGCGAAGCGCCGCTTGCAAATCCGTGCCTATGCCCGCCTCGACCTCTAGCACGCCGTCGGAGCCCCAGAACAGGCGCGGATGATCGATCGCCGCCTGCGGGTCCATGCCGTGGTCCACCAGGTTGGAGAAGACGTGGGCGTGCCCCATCGGCTGATAGGCGCCGCCCATGACTCCGAAGGAGACAGCGGGCAGGCCGTCCCGATAGGACATGGCCGGAATGATGGTCTGGAGCGGGCGCTTGGACGGGCCGATCTCGTTCGGATGCCCTTCTTCGAGCGTGAAGCAGGCGCCACGGTTCTGCAGGAAAACGCCGGAGCGCGGTGTCGCCACCTTCGAGCCGAAGGCGTGGTACAGCGAATTGATGAAGGATACGGCGCGGCGGTCGCGATCGACAACCGTGAGATAGACCGTATCGGCGTCCGGAATGCCGGGAAGGCTGATGGCGGGATTGCGGCGCGCGGGATCGGCCTGGGCTGAGAGGCCCCGGGTGAAAGACGGCGAAAGCAGGCGTGCCACCTCGGCGGCCTCCATCGCCGGATCGGCGACGTAACGGTCGCGAACGGCGTAGGCCAGCCGCGCGGCCTCGATCTCCATATGCCAGCGCTCGACGCTGTCGGGCGGCAACGAGCCGGCGCCGAGCTCGGCGAGGATATTGAGCAGGATGAGGGCGGTGATGCCTTGGCTGTTCGGCGGAAGCTCGAAGACTTCGTGGCCGGCATAGCGGGTGGAGATGGGGTCGATCCAGTCGGCAGTCACGCCGGCTAGGTCCTCCTCCGAGAGAAGGCCGCCCCTGGCTTGCACCGTGGCGGCGATCTCGCGTGCGATTTCTCCCTCGTAAAGGGCCTTGGTTCCTTGGCCGGCGACCTTCTTCAAGGTTGCCCCTAGCGCCGGCGACAGGTGGCGCGATCCGGCGGCGGGCGCGTGGCCGTGGACGAGGGGGTGCAGGCTGGCGCCCTCGTCAAGCGCCAGTTCCTGTTCCCATTGCGCCCAGTCGCGCGCCACGCGCGGATGGACGGCGAATCCGTCTTCCGCATAGCGGATCGCGTCGGCGAAGAGGCAATCGAAACCCAGCGTGCCGAAGCGTTGAAGCAGCGCCTCCCATGCCTTCAGCGCGCCGGGCACGGTGACGGAATGGACGCCGGACAGGGGCATCGAGTTGAAATGGGCGCGATACCATTCGCCGCTGGCGCGCGCCGGCGACCGGCCGGAGCCGTTCAAGCCGTAGATCGAACCGTCCGGCTCGGCGAGGATGACGAAGCAGTCGCCGCCGATCCCTGTCATGTGCGGCTCGACCACGCACAGCGTGGCGCAAGCGGCGACGGCCGCGTCGACGGCGTTGCCGCCTTGCTTGAGCACGGAGAGCGCCGTCGCGGTGGCGAGGGGATGCGAAGTCGCGGCCATGCCGTTCTCGGCATAGACCGGCGAGCGGCCGGGCAGATCGAACGATCGCAACGATTTTCTCCGGGGAAAGTCAGTGCAGGTTGACGTCACGCCCGGCGGAACGGATCGAGACGGTGAATCCGGCAAGCACGTCCACCAGCGATATCACCATTATCGTGAAGAAGACGGAATCCTCGGCGCCGGGAACGAGGAGGAATTCAATCAGGAAGGCGATGAATAGAGCGGTGGAAAGAATGTGATCGACGATGGAAGCGTTGGACGTGCCGGTCGACTTGACGATCTCCACGAACAGGAGCGCCAGGGCAATGACGACGAGGAAGTCGCCCAGCGTCATGGTCCACAGGCCACCTGACAGCATCGTGGCGGAGAAGACCTCGTCGTGCCATGGCGCGGACGCGCTGCCGAAAACCCCGATCAGGGCAAGATTGTAGAGGATGAAGGGTATGATTAGGAGGGGTATCTGTCGCAAGACGGCGGCCTCCGAACGAATGTCACCCTTCTTCTAGAAATCCAACGAGGATTGCCGTCAAGCATTTTGGCGTCCCAAAACGAAAAGACCGGCATAAAGCCGGCCTTACGGTTAGGGAAACGATCGGATGGGATCAGCTTTCCTTGGGCTCCAAGACCTGCCGGCCGCGATACATGCCGGTCTTCAGGTCGATATGGTGGGGACGGCGCATCTCGCCCGAATTCTTGTCCTCGACATAGGTCGGTGCCTTGAGAGCGTCCGCCGAGCGGCGCATGCCGCGCTTCGACGGGGAAGTCTTTCGTTTCGGTACGGCCATCGTGAACTCCGCTTGTCTAAAAAGCCCAGCCCGCGCCCTCGCCTAGGAGCGCCGGAAGCGTGGCTTAAAATGAAAGTCGCGTGCCTATACACGGCCGGCGTCGCCTTGGCCAGTGTCGCGGCCAAAAAAAGTCCCGCCTTGCGCGCCCGTTCATCGAAGGCAATCGACATAGTCGCCGGAGCGGGCCGCACGGCGCAGGATGAGCGAGGAGAGGCGACGCAGGCCGAGGTCGGGATGGGCAGGATGACGGCCTTCAGGATTGGGAAGAGTGACCGCGAGGAGAGCGCCCTGGCGGGCGGTGAGATTGGCCGCCGAGCGTTTGAAATGGTACTGCGCGGCGGCTTCGGCGCCGTAGACTCCAGGGCCCCATTCGACGATGTTCAGATAGATTTCCATGATGCGCCGCTTGGGGAGGATGGCGTCGAAGTAGAGCGCCAGCGGAGCTTCCAGCACTTTTCGGACGAAAGAGCGGCCCTGCCAGAGGAAGAGGTTCTTGACCGATTGCATCGTAATGGTCGAGGCGCCGCGCGTTTCCTCGCCGGCCAACGCATCGTCGATGACGGCGTTCATCTCGCCCCAGTCTATTCCGTCGTGCCGGCAGAACTGGCCGTCCTCGGACATCATGACCGCGTATTTCAGATGCGGGGAGATGTGATCCAGCGGGACCCAATCCCTCTTGTAGCTTTGTCCGGTGAGGAGATCCTTCAGCATCAGCGTCGAGACGGGATGGACCGCCGGAATGGCATAGACGAAGGTGAGACAGGCCGGAATAGCCGCGATCACGAGAGCCGCGATGACCATACGCAGCAGCCATTTGCGGATTCCGCTCGACGCCTGTCCCTTGCGACGGCGCGTTCCTGTCCGAAAGGCTGCCATGGGCGGCATCGCTTCCCGCTTCGATGGGCCTGGTGGAATTCCCGGGTACCTTCCACCCGACATAAAGGCCAATCGCATGCGGCGCAACGGAGCGCGGGGTGGTGCCGATGCTGGCCAGCTTGCAACTCGGCGCAGGAAGCGCGGAAGTTACGCTTTGCGCCTCGTCACCTTGAGCTCGCCATCCTTGCCCCGATTGATCCGGACGGGCCTGTCGCGGACAGCCGGCGGCGGCGCCATATTCACAGCCTTTCCGTCCTCCAGCCGATTGTCCCGCAGGAGTTCGCGTCCCTTCGACATTTTCGCTTGCTCCAACTGATTAATGTAGAGCCCCGACATCGCAACCTCCCAAATGGAATTTTCGGCACCATCTTCACCGAAACCTAGCTCGGCCGCCCCTCCGACGCCAGTTTGCTGGCGTCTTGCGGCTGTCCGCCGGGATGCGCGGCGATTCAAGCCGGTATATGCCTGCGTGCCTCAATATCTTGACCTAGGCTCGGATTGCCGGCATCCGTCGTCGCAATGAAAGCCAATCCGGAAATCCCGTTCGAGGCGCTGCTGGAAGAGCGCGCCTCGCAAATCGAGCTTGTGCTCGAGCGCCTGCTCGACGGACGGACGCGTCCGGGCGAGATCATGCGGCCACGCAGGCTCGTCGAGGCGATCCGCTATGGCGCGCTCGAAGGCGGGAAGAGGCTGCGACCGCTTCTCGTCGTGGAGAGCGCGACGCTGTTTTCGGCGGACGGCGAAGCGGCGCTGCGCGTCGGCGCTGCGCTTGAATGCATTCACTGCTATTCGCTGATCCACGACGATTTGCCGGCCATGGACGACGACGATCTGAGGCGCGGCCGTCCGACTGTGCACAAGGCGTTCGACGAGGCGACGGCCATTCTTGCCGGCGACTGCCTGCTGACCGATGCGTTCGGCATCGTCGCCAGCCCGGAGACGGAGCTACCGGCCGAACGGAAGGTGGCGCTGATCGTCGCGCTCTCGGCGGCCGCCGGCGTCGGCGGCATGGCCGGCGGACAGGCGCTCGACCTCGAGGCGGAACGGGCTACACCGGACGAAGAGGGCATTCTCACGCTGCAGGCGATGAAGACCGGAGCGCTGATCCGCTTTGCCGCCGAGGCGGGCCCGATCCTCGCCGGGGCGTCCGCCGACGACCGGGAGCGGCTTTCCGCCTTCGGCTCGGCGATCGGCCTGGCCTTCCAGCTTGCCGACGACCTGCTCGATCTCACATCCGACTCCGGCACGATGGGTAAGGCGACGGGCAAGGATGCCGGGCGCGGGAAGGCGACGCTAGCTGGCCTTCACGGCGTCGAATGGACGCGCCGGCAACTCGCCGGGCTAGTCGAGCAAGCAAACGAGCTTCTCGATCCCTATGGCGAGGCGGCCAATACCTTGCGCGCCGCCGCCCGGTTTGTCGCCGAACGGCGGCGTTGACATAGATTTCCTGTCTCCGAGCCACGAGCTTACGAACTCTACCGATTCTTCAGCACCACGCAGGCACCGCCCGCCTTGTGCAATTCCGCGCAGATGTCGTTCGCGGTCTTGCGGTCGTCGGCGCCGATGCGCACGGCATAGATGCCGCGCCTGCCGATCGGCGTGCGCACGCGGCTGACCACAGGGTCATGGCCTGCGAGAAGCGTCGAGAAGCGGTCGCGTACCCGCTGCCAGTGGCGGATGGCGGCGGAACGGCGGAAATTGCCAGCGACCTGGATGCCCCAGGGCTTGACGTTCACTGAAGACATCGGGACGGTCGAGGCCATGATCACCGGCAGGTCGCGGCAGGCCTGGTTGAACTCTTTCTTCGGTTCCAGCGGCCGGATCGTCGCACGGTGCTGCCGGTCGGCAAAATTGTCGACAGGCTCGCCAAGGATGTCGACAACATAGTCTTCAGTCTCCATCGGCAGGAAGCCCCCCGAGGCAAGCCATCTCGAGACGCGGTTCTCGCCGGCGTTGTAGGCGGCCGCCGCGAGGCCGAGATTGCCGAAGGAGCGCTTAAGGTCGGCGAGATAGGCGGCCGAGGCGGGGATGGCCTCGCCGACATCGAAGGGATCCTTCAGCCCGCGCAGCCTGGCCGTGCCCGGCATGAACTGTGCGATGCCCTCGGCGCCCGCCGGGCTGACGGCGTCGGCGTCGAAGCGGCTTTCCTTCCAGATCAGGCGCGCCAGGAAATCGCGAGGCAGGTCGTTGAGGTCGGCATGAATGGCGATCAGCGTGCAGACGCGGTCGATGCCGGTTGCGGGCGGCGGCGGCTCGGCTTTCGCCGCCGTCGCACACAGAAGGGCGGCAAGGGCGCCGAACGCGATCGCGACCGCGTGGAAGAAACTACTCAGCGGCCTCGGTACGGCCATGGCCGAACCGTTGCTCGACATAGTCGGCGACCATTTTCTGGAATTCCTCGGCGATGCCGGGGCCCCGCAGGGTCGCGGCCTTGCGGCCGTCGATGAAGACGGGAGCGGTCGGCGTCTCTCCTGTGCCGGGCAGGGAGATGCCGATATCGGCGTGCTTGGATTCGCCCGGACCGTTGACGATGCAGCCCATGACGGCGACCTTGAGTTCCTCGACGCCCGGATAACGCTCGCGCCACGCCGGCATATTGACGCGCAAATCCTCCTCGATCTTCTGCGCCAGTTCCTGGAATACGGTCGATGTCGTGCGGCCGCAGCCGGGGCATGCCGCCACCACCGGAACGAACTGGCGGAATCCCATGGTCTGGAGCAGTTCCTGCGCGACCTGGACCTCGCGCGTGCGGTCGCCACCGGGCTCCGGCGTCAGCGAGATGCGGATAGTGTCGCCGATGCCCTGCTGCAGGAGAATGCCCATCGCGGCGGAGGAGGCGACGATGCCCTTCGAGCCCATGCCGGCTTCAGTGAGGCCGAGATGCAGCGCATGGTCGGAACGCTTTGCCAGTTCCGCGTATACTGCGATCAAGTCCTGCACCTGGCTGACCTTGGCCGAGAGGATAATGCGGTCGCGGGGAAGACCGATCTCTTCGGCAAGCTCGGCGGAAAGCAGCGCCGATTGCACGATCGCCTCTCGCGTGACCTCCCGCGCCGTCAGCGGCGAGCCCATCTTCTGGTTCTCGTCCATCAGGCGGGTCAGCAGCTCCTGATCCAGCGAACCCCAGTTGACGCCGATCCGGACCGGCTTGCCATGGCGGATCGCCGTCTCGACGATGGCGCCGAACTGGCGGTCCTTCTTCTCCCTGAAGCCGACATTGCCCGGATTGATGCGGTATTTGGCCAATGCCGCGGCGCAGGCGGGATGGTCGGCAAGAAGCTTGTGGCCGATATAGTGGAAGTCGCCGATCAGGGGCACGTGGATGCCG
>JBQCFA010000187.1:0-4042 GCA_051959695.1 Rhizobiaceae bacterium | reverse complement strand
ACAGCTTCGCCAATTTCGGCCTGAACAGGGCCAAGCACTTCGTGCCGGTATCGCCGGACGGCTATGTCATCGGCGACATGATCATCTTCCGCGAGCGTGAGGACAAGTTCATCCTCGTCGGTCGCGCCCCGACCGCCAACTGGATCGAATTCAACCAGGCGGTCGGCACGCACAATGTGCGCATCACCCGTGACCCGCGCTCGCCCTCGCGCCCGGACGGAAAGCCGGTTACCCGGGTCCACTACCGTTTCCAGATCCAGGGGCCGGACGCGCCGAAGATCTTCGAGAAGATGAATGGCGGGCCGATCCCGGACATCAAGTTCTTCCATGTCGACTGGATCAATGCCGGCGATACGCGGGTGCAGGCGCTGCGGCACGGCATGGCCGGCGCGCCGGGCCTGGAAATCTGGGGGCCCTATGCCGAGAAGGACCACATCCACGGCATCATCCTGAAGGCGGCGGCCGAGGCCGGCGTCGATCTCTATCTGGTCGGCAGTCGCGCCTACTCGACCAACACGCTGGAATCGGGCTGGATTCCCTCGCCGCTGCCGGCAATCTATTCGGGCGCCGCGCTGAAGGCCTACCGCGAATGGCTGCCCGCCAATGGCTACGAGGCGACCGGATCGATCGGCGGCTCGTTCGTCTCCAAAAACATCGAGGACTACTACACCACGCCTTATGAACTCGGTTACGGCATCTACATCAAATTCGACCACGATTTCGTCGGCCGCGAAGCGCTGGAAAAGATGAAGGGCAGGCCGCATCGCCGCAAGGTCACCTTCGAGTGGAATACGGACGACATGATGAAGGTGATCGAATCCTCGCTGCGGCCGGGCGTCGACAACTACAAATGGATCGATTTCCCGCAGCCGAACTACGCCTCGGCCTCCTTCGACAGGGTGCTGAAGGACGGCAAGCTCGTCGGGCTTTCCATGTTCAACGGCTATTCCTTCAACGAGCGCTCGATGCTGTCGCTGGGGATCGTCGATCCCGATGTCAGGGAAGGCGACGTGCTGACGCTTATATGGGGCGAGCCGGATGGTGGTTCGGGCAAGACCTCGACGGAACGCCACAAACAGGCGGAAATCCGCGTGCGCGTCTCGCCCGTGCCCTATTCGCGCGAGGTACGCGAACACTACGCCGACGATAGCTGGCGGACAAAGCAGCCGGCCTGAGCCGGCCGGGAGATCGGCCGGGACTGCCGCGTTCGGAGACTGCGTTCTTTCGGACCAGTGCGCCTGCACCGATTTGCCGGCTGCAATGGGAAGGGTGTATACATCGGCTTTCGCCATTTCGGCGGTCGAGGGGACATGGAGCAGGCGGAAGCCAGGACGCATGCCACGCGGGCGCTTATCGCGCTGCGCAGGCGGATTCTGAGTGGCGAGATTCCGGGCGGAACGCGCCTTTACGAGGTGCCGCTGGCGGAGGATCTGCAAATCTCGCGTACGCCGGTGCGAGAGGCGATGTCGCGCCTGGTCGAGGAAGGCCTGCTGGAACGGGCGCGCAGCGGCGGCTTCGTCGTGCGCAGCTTCGGCATCGCCGATGTCATCGACTCGATCGAACTGCGCGGCGTCATGGAGGGAACCGCGGCTCGCCTCGCCGCCGAACGCGGCGTGAAGCCGGACGACCTCGACCGGATGCGGGAGATCGTCAAAGAAATCGACGAATGCTTCGGCGAGGAGCCCGGCGACGTGGTGTTCGAGCGCTACGCCGAGCTGAATGCTCGGTTCCACGAACAACTCGCACGGCTCTGCGGCAGCAAGATCGTCGAGATGGAGGTCCTGCGGGCCTCGCGGTTACCCTTCGCTTCGCCGTCCGCCTTCCTGCCCGACAGGACACGGATCGCCGCATTCCGGCGCTCCTTGAACATCGCGCAGGAGCAGCACCGCGCCATCGTCGCGGCCATAGCCGCTCGCGAGGGGGCGCGGGCGGAAGCGCTGGCGCGCGAGCATGCGCGGATCGCCCGGCACAACATGCAGTATCTGCTTGACGTGGACCGCAGCCTGATGGCGCGTGTCCCGAGCCTGGCGCTCGTCGTAGACTGACTGCCCCGACGCCGGCGGAGCCGGATGCTAAATCGTCGAGGAGGAATGCCGGACGATCAGGTTCGGCGGCGGCATCGCGTTATCGGGTGGCGCCTTCTGATCCATCGTGGCGATCAACAGCTCCACCGCTCTTTCGGCCACTCTGTCGAGATGCAGATCGACAGCCGTCAGGCTCGGAGTTGCCAGTCTGGCGCGCATGCCGTCATAGCGGGTCGCGATGCGCAACTCGTCCGGAATGGCCCGACCCAATGATTGTGCAGCCGACAGGACGCCGGTGGCAAAGGCATCGACGGGGACACAGACCGCATCCATGTCTCGATGGTTTCCGAGGAAATCCAGGGCGGCCTCGTAGGCGGCTCCTTCGCCGCCGACTTCATCGACCCGGAGGGCGAGGGGCTCAAAGCCGCGTTCTTGTGCGAAGGCTTCATACGCGCTCTCGGTCTCGAGATAGGAGTTGCGGCGCTGCCTGCCCGTCACCAGCCCGATCCTGCCGCCCGGCCTCCACAGATGTTCGAGGATGAGGCGCGCGGTGGCTTCGCTCTGCATGTCCACATAGGGCACGCCGGCCCGTCCCGGCGCCTTGCCAATGGAGACCACCGGCGTTCCCCTTTCCTGGAAAAAGGACAATATGGGGTCGTCACCGAGGGGCTCGACAACGATCACCCCGTCCGTCTCGATCGCCCCCAGGCTCAGTCCGGGCTGCAAGGGAGGAACGAGGCAGAGCGCCAGGTTTCGCGTCAGAGCGGTCATCGCCGCCGATGCGGCTATCTCCATCAGGAAGCCCAGCTTGGACGGACCGGCCGCCACCGCGAAGGGCATCGACGACGCCAGGGCAATCGTGCTGGCGCCGCCTGTGCGCAATCGCCTGGCGCGCGGATTGGCGTGGTAGCCCATGCGGGAGGCAAGGGCGAGGATACGATCCCTCGTCTCCGGCTCGACATATCGGCGCCCGCTGAAGGCGTGCGACACGGTCGTCGGTGAAACGCCGGCCGCCTCGGCCAGTTCTATAATCGTCGGCTTACCCATCGGACCTCCCTCTATCCCGCATTTGCAATGCGTGTAACGGGTAATTGCAAATCCTTTTGCAAATGGCGAGAAACTTTGCTATTAACCATTGCGCAAAACGTTTTGTACGGCTCTAAGAGGGGATAAAAAATGAGCACTGTCGACGAAGAACTCGATCCGACCGATCAGGTCCTGCCGGCCCGCAACCTGTTATTGTACGGCATACAGCATGTGCTGGTGATGGCGGCGGCGCCGATCACCGCGGTCTTTCTGGTCAGCAAGGCGCTTGGCCTGAGCGATGCGCTCGCAGTCGCGCTGATCAGCGCCACGTTCCTCGTCTGCGGTCTCGGCACGATCCTGCAGAGCTTCGGTCCCGGCGGCTTCGGCGCCCGCCTGCCGCTGGTCATGGTGCCGGGCGGCGCCCCCATCGCCATTTTCCTCGCCATCGCCACGCAGACGGATATCCAGACCGCGGTCGGCGCGGTCATCATGACGGCCGTCTTCTATTTCATCGCGCTGCCCGTCTTCCGCCGGCTCCTGCGCTTCTTTCCGCCGATCGTCGTGGGCACGATGCTGCTTCTCGTTTCGATCAACCTCGTCAAGATCTATGGGGCACGATCACCGGCAAGCCGGGCACGCCCGGATTCGCCGACCCGGTCAACATCGGACTGGCGCTGACGACGATCGTGCTCACCGTCATCTTCGCTTTCGCCTTCACCGGGATGCTCAGGCGCCTGTCGGTGATGCTCGGCCTGCTCGCCGGCTCCGTCATCGCCTTCGCCTTGGGCCATATGGACGTTTCGGGCGTACTCGCCGGACCGGTCGTCACGATCCCCAGCCTGTTTCCCTTCGGCATGCCGACCTTCAACATCGTCGCCGCGATTCCCCTGATCGTCTTCTCGATCATCTCCATGGCCGAGGCCACCGGCCAGACGATCGCCACGGCCGAGATCGTCGGCAAGGAGGGGGACGCCCGCGCCATCGTCCCGTCG
>JBQCFA010000186.1:0-4551 GCA_051959695.1 Rhizobiaceae bacterium | reverse complement strand
GAACGGCAAACTAAGGTTGAATGATTAAGAGACCCTTTTGGAAGGACAATGCAGGGCCTTGCGGCGACGGCGCCGGTCACTGTAAGCAGGATGAACAAGGAAGACGACGGCGATGAAGCTTTTTGATGGAGGGCGCGCTCCGAACCCGCGCCGGGTGAGGGTGTTCCTGGCGGAAAAGGGCATCGAGGTGCCGCTGGCGCCGGTCGACATGGGCGCGCTCGGCCATCGCTCCGAGGAAATCGCCAGCCGCAATCCGCTGATGCGCCTGCCGGTGCTCGAACTGGACGACGGCACGGTCCTGACGGAGTCGGTGGCCATTTGCCGCTATTTCGAGGAACTGCATCCCGAACCGCCGCTGTTCGGAAAGGGCGCGCTCGGCAAGGCGCTGGTGGAGATGTGGCAGCGACGCATGGAGCTGAACTTCATGTCCTGTGTCGCCCAGGCTTTCCGCCACATCCACCCGGCCATGAAGGACTGGGAGGTGCCGCAGATCCCCGAATGGGGAGAGGCCAACAAGCCGCGCGTGATCGAGTTCCTGGCCCTGCTTGACCATGAGCTTGCAAGCCGTGAATTCACCGCCGGCGACGAATATTCGATCGCCGACATAACCGGGATGATCGGTGTCGACTTCATGAAGCCGGCAAGGATCGCCATGCCGCCCGAGTTCACCAACGTGATCCGCTGGCATGCCGCCCTTTCGGCGAGGCCGAGCGCGCAGGCCTGAGGCACGACGTGTCCGAATCGCTGGACGGCCTGCTTAGGGAGATCCAGGCCTGTCGCATCTGCCTCGAACATCCGAAGCGGCCGCTGCCGCATGAGCCGCGACCCGTCCTCATAGCTTCCGATACCGCCAAGATCCTGATCGTCGGCCAGGCGCCGGGAACGCGCGTGCACGCAAGCGGCGTCCCCTTCGACGATCGCTCCGGCGACAGGTTGCGCGATTGGCTGGGCATGACGCGGGCAGCCTTCTACGACCCGTCGCGCCTGGCGGTCGTGCCGATGGGCTTCTGCTTTCCGGGACTGGATGCGCATGGCGGCGACCGGCCGCCACGCGCCGAGTGCGCGCCGGCCTGGCAGGCGCGCGTTCTGGCGCTCATGCCGCAGGTGGAACTCGTGCTGGTCATCGGCCTCTATGCGCAGGCCTGGTATCTCGGCGGCGACAGGGCCGGGTCGGTGGATGCGACCGTGCGCGACTGGCAACGTATCTTCGAACGGCCGGGCCTTCCGAAATATCTGCCGCTGCCGCATCCGTCTTGGCGCAACACCGGCTGGCTGAAACGCAATCCCTGGTTCGAAACCGAGGTGCTGCCGGTGCTGCGGACGGAAGTGTCGCGCCTGACGCGTTAGGCCCGATTGACGAAAAAATTTTGTCCGATCCGCTTTTTCGATGTGGGAATGTTGAAAAATCCATGAGAATCGCTAGTTGGGAGAAAATTTTTCTCCGGAGCTTTCCCATGGACCGCCTCGACCGTAAGATCCTGCGCCTTCTGCAGGAAAACGCGACCCTCGCCGTCGCCGACGTCGCCAAGAAGGTGGGACTGTCGACGACGCCCTGCTGGCGCCGCATACAGAAGCTCGAGGAGGAGGGCGTCATCCGCCGCCGGGTCGCGCTGCTCGACCCGGTCAAGATCAACGCCCGCGTCACCGCCTTCGTCTCCATCCGCACCGGCTCGCACTCGCATGAATGGCTCAGGCGTTTTTCCGAGGTCGTGCAGGATTTTCCCGAGGTCGTCGAATTCTACCGCATGAGCGGCGACGTGGACTACCTGCTGCGGGTCGTCGTTCCCGACATCGCGGCCTACGACGCCTTCTACAAGAAACTGATCTCCAAGATCGAGATACGTGATGTGTCCTCGGCTTTCGCCATGGAGCAGATCAAGTACACGACCGAACTGCCGCTCGACTATCTGGTGCTGGACAAGGAGACGGCCGCCTCGGCTGCATAGGCCCTGTGGAGAGGTTGGCATATCAAGGTCGTTCCCACGCAGGCCATCATTCGGTGGCCGCGCATGACGGCGTCCACCCTGCGTTCTGCCTTGTCGGGGGACCTATTACTATCCACCCGGTGCCGCGACTCCCCCTGCCTGCTGCGGCTTAGCGCTCGAGCCGTGCCAGCAGCGATGACGTGTCCCATCGCTTGCCGCCCATCTCCTGCACTTCCTTGTAGAACTGGTCGACGAGCGCGGTCACCGGCAGGCGTGCGCCGTTGCGGTCGGCTTCGGACAGGCAGATGCCGAGGTCCTTGCGCATCCAGTCGACGGCGAAGCCGTAATCGTACTTCCCGGCATTCATGGTCTTGTGGCGGTTCTCCATCTGCCACGAGCCTGCCGCGCCCTTGGAGATGACGTCCACCACCTTGTCGATGTCGAGGCCCGCCCGCTTGCCGAAATGGATGCCTTCGGCGAGGCCCTGGACGAGGCCGGCGATGCAGATCTGGTTGATCATCTTGGTCAGCTGGCCGGAGCCGGCCGGGCCCATCAGGCCGACCATGCGGGCATAGGCGTCGATGACGGGCCGCGCGCGGTCGAAGGTTTCCCCATCGCCCCCGACCATGACGGTGAGGACGCCGTTCTCGGCGCCCGACTGTCCGCCGGAGACCGGCGCGTCGAGGAAGCCGAAGCCGCGCTTTGCCGCTTCCGCCGCCAGTTCGCGCGCGATCTCGGCGGAAGCCGTCGTGTTGTCGATGAAGGCGGATCCTTTCTCCATCGACTGGAAGGCGCCTTGTTCGCCAAGCGTGACGGCGCGCAGATCGTCGTCGTTACCGACGCAGGCGAAGACGAAATCCTGGTCCTTCGCCGCCTCGGCGGGCGTCGGAGCGCTCTTCCCGCCATGCTCGGCGACCCATTTTTCGGCACGCGCGGCGGTGCGGTTGTAGACGGTGACGTCATGCCCGCCCTTGTTCTTCAAATGCGCGGCCATGGGATAGCCCATGACGCCGAGACCCAGAAACGCAACTTTCGCCATTCTCACTTCCTCGTCTTCAATCGTCAGTCGGTGCGAGCTCCGGCGGCCTCAGCCTCCGTAGATGTCGAAACCGAAATATCGGTTGCTGATCCTGGCGTAGGTTCCGTCGGTGCGGATGGCCGCGAGTGCGGCGTTGAACCTGTTGACAAGATCGGTGTCGCCGCGGCGCACCGCGATGCCGGCGCCTTCGCCGTGGATCGCCGGATCGGGCTTGAGCGTGCCCAGAAGGCGGCAGCATTGCCCGGCCTCGGTCTTGAGCCAGGCTTCGATGACCAGCCTGTTGTCCATGGCGGCGTCGAGGCCGCCATTGGCAAGGTCCTTCTGGTAGCCGGCGATGGTCGGGTAAGTCCTGATCGCGCTATCCTTGTAGCGCGCCTTCGCGTATCGGGCGCCGGTCGTCGCCGCGCGCACGCCGAGCGACCAGCCGTTCAGGGATTCGGGCTCGACTCCGGCAATGGTCGAGTTTTTCGGCACGACGATGGCGGGCGTCGTCCGGTAGTAGACCTGGGTGAAGTCGACCTTGCCCTTGTGTTCGGCGGTCACCGCCATGGAGGAGATGATCGCGTCGAAGCGGCCGGCCTGCAGGGCGGGGATGATACCCTGCCAGTTCTGCGTCACGAACGTGCAGTCGGCTCTCATTTCCGCGCAAAGCGCCTTGGCGATGTCGATGTCGAAGCCGACGAGGCTTCCGTCAGGGCTGACCTCGTTGAACGGCGGATAGGCGCCTTCCGTGCCGATGGTGAGCTTCAGTTGCTGCTGGGCATGGGCGCCGGCGACGAAAAGCGTCGCCGCGACGGACGCGACAGCCAGGCGGACAGGTCCGAGAATTCCCATGCTTATCCTTCTACGCCTCCGATCCGCCTGCGTGGCGGGTCGAGCCGAGGGCGGATATTCCCACCATCATTCGCGAAAAAGCAACCGTAAATCCTTGCATCGAAAAGGATTTACGACGCGTCCCGAGCCGCTCGCCGCAAGCCGGCCTCGCGCTCGATGAAATCAGCGATGCCGGCGATGTCGTTAAGGCCGAACACCGGCACGGCCTCGCCGGAGACGGGGTGGTCCGCCGCTATCGCCACGATGCCGCCGTCCATGGCGGCGAGGGGGCTCGTGTCCTTCGCCGCCAGCCGGCGTGCCTCGATCTTGCGGTGCCGTCCGCGCTTGTAGCCCTCGACGAGCACGAGGTCCGACGGTGAAAGGCGCGCAATCACGCTTTCGAGCGTCGGCTCTTCCTCGTCGCCGAGTTCGTGCATCAGCGCCCAGCGGCGGGCGGAGACGATCGCCACCTCGCGTGCTCCGGCCTTTCGATGGCGGAAGGAATCGGTACCCTCCTTGTCGATGTCGAAATCGTGGTGCGCATGCTTGACCGTGGCGATCCTCCAGCCGCGCCCGGTAAGCTCGCGCACCAGTGCCTCGACCAAAGTCGTCTTGCCGGAATTCTTCCAGCCTGTGACGCCGAATACGGGCGCTGTCATACCAACCCTCCTGCGAGCAGCCGCTCGGCCTCGTCCAGATCAGCCGGGGTGTTGATATTGAAGAACGGGTCGATGTCGCAATGGCCGACGCGGAGCGGTCCGAAGCGGCAGACCC
>JBQCFA010000185.1:0-2523 GCA_051959695.1 Rhizobiaceae bacterium | reverse complement strand
ATCTGTCGGGCAAGGTGCTCGTCCCCGGCTTCATCGACACCCATCTCCACATCGAATCCTCGATGGTAACGCCGTTCGAGTTCGATCGTTGCGTGCTGACGCGCGGCGTGACCACCGCGATCTGCGACCCGCACGAGATCGCCAACGTTCTGGGCGCGCCCGGCATACGCTATTTCCTCGACTGCGCCGAGCGCACGATCATGGACGTGCGGGTGCAGCTATCGAGCTGCGTGCCGGCCACGCATCTCGAAACGTCCGGCGCCAGGCTGGATATCGAGGACCTCCTCCCTTTCCGCAATCACCGCAAGGTGATCGGGCTCGCCGAATTCATGAACTATCCCGGCGTGCTGAGCACCGATCCCGTCTGCATCGCCAAGCTGGAAGCCTTCCAGGGCGGATACATCGATGGCCACGCGCCCTTGCTGCGCGGCAAGCCGCTGAACGGCTATCTCGCCGCCGGGATCGGCACGGACCATGAAACCACGACGGCGGACGAGGCGCGCGAGAAACTCGCCAAGGGCATGCATATCCTCGTGCGCGAAGGGTCGGTCTCGAAAGACCTCGACAGCCTTATCCCGATCATCACCGAGCGCTATTCGCCCTTCATCGCGCTCTGTACCGACGACCGCAACCCGCTCGATATCGCCGAGCACGGCCATCTTGACTACATGATCCGCCACGCCATCTCGAAAGGCGTCGAGCCGCTGGCGATCTATCGCGCCGCCAGCATCTCCGGGGCACGCGCCTTCGGTCTGAGGGACCGCGGGTTGATCGCGCCGGGTTGGCGCGCCGACATCGTCGTTCTCGATTCGCTGGAAGGCTGCCACGCCGAGAAGGTGTTCTCCGCCGGGCGATTGGTGGGTCCCGAGCTTTTCGCCGCGCGGGTGCCCGTCGAGCCGGTCGGCCGGCGAAGCGTCACGGTGGGCCCAGTCAGCGTCGGCGACCTTGCCGTCCCCTTTCGCGACCAATTGCCTGTCATCGGCGTCGTCCCCGGCAGGATCATCACGGAGCATCTGCGACTGAAGCTGCCCGGGTCAAAGGGCGAAGCCCTTGTCGACACCACGCAGGACGTCATCAAGGTCGCAGTGATCGAACGGCACGGACACAATGGCCACGTCTCGCCCGGATTCGTGAAGGGATTCGGCCTGAAGCGCGGCGCCATCGCGTCGACCGTCGGCCATGACTGCCACAATATCTGCGTCGTCGGCGTCGACGATGCCGACATGGTGGCCGCCGTCGAGCGGCTGGCCGAGATCGAAGGAGGCTTCGTGGTCGTAGCCGGAGGCGAGGTGCTGGCCGAAATAGCGCTGCCGGTGGCCGGGCTCATGAGCCTCGACAGCTACGAGACCGTGCGCGACAGGCTGGGTCCGCTCCGTGCGGCGGCCAAGAAACTAGGCTCGACGCTCGAGGAGCCTTTCCTGCAGATCGCCTTCCTGCCGTTGCCCGTCATCCCGCATCTCAAGATCACCGATCGCGGAATGGTCGATGTCGACAGATTCGACTTTGTCGATCCCGGATCATGACCGCGTGACCGGAGCGGGTCCTACGCCGACTCGAGCAGTTCCTCGCGCATCGACTGCCAGCTGGAGAACACCTTCTCTGCGCCGGCCGACAGAAGCTTCTCGGCGTGCCCGGGATAGGTATGGCTTCCCCCGACATAGCCGATCGCCCGCATGTTCGCCGCCACCGCTCCCTGAATGCCGAAAGACGAATCCTCGACGACGATGCAGTCCGCCGGAGCGAAGCCCATCCGCTCGGCGGCATAGAGGAAGATGTCCGGGGCAGGCTTCCCCCTCTTCACCATCGAGGCGCTGAATATCGCTTCGCCGAAAAACCGCGCCAGCCCCGTTCTTTGCAGGCTATGCGTGATGCGCTCGAGCGAAGAAGACGAGGCGACGCAGCGGACGCCCGGATGGGCGTCCAGGAACCGAGCCACCCCTTGCGTCGGCTCCAGCTTCTGGTCGAACAGGAGCTTCGTTTCGGTCCAAAGGTCGCCGAGCGCCGCTTCGGGCAATCGATGACCGGTCACCTCATGGATTCTGACGAGGATGTCGGCCTGCTTCATCCCGACACATTGGGCTATGAGGTCGGCGCCGATCGGCAGTCCGTGCCTGTCGTACACGCGTACATAGGCTTCGGCCGCCAGCGGCTCGCTGTCGACCAGCACGCCGTCGCAATCGCAGATGAGAAGCTTTTCTTTCATGAGGACTTTCTTCCGGCCGGTCGGATTTTCGGGTTTTCGGGTCGTAGGGCTAGAGGGCGGCCGCCGCTCCGCCATGCCGTCTGGCGGCTCGCTTGTCGATGCGGCCCGGCATATTCCAATTCGGCTCCCGACCGAGAAAGATATCGAGGAACCCGATCGCCGAGGTGCAATCCTTCCGCGCGTTTTCCCTGAAGCTCCACCAGGTCCTGAGATCGTCGGCCCGGCTCCCCGCCAGGAGGGCGCGGCCTCGATGCCGCTGCGACACGGCCGCGAGCGACGTCAGGCAATAGCCGGTGTAGAACCAGCCGGACGGCCAGAAT